>NZBO01000017.1 GCA_002686315.1 archaeon
ACACCTTTCTCACGACATAATTCTGCTACTTTTTTCGCGCATCCCATTGCAGCTCCTGGAGAACTTTCTAACCTATCTGCCTTCACCATTTGCCCACCTGTTGCACGTGCAATCGTTTCTGTTCCTGTAATATCTGTAACTGTGATAATAGTATTGTTATATGTTGAAAAGATGTGCGCGATTGCCCATCTCATTTTCCGTTGCGGCCGTGAACCATCTCGATTGGCTGGTCGAGGACGTCGTGGTGGTCGTGAATCTCTCATTCTTTCTTCACCTCTTCTGTAGCAAGTTTTGTTTCTTCAGGCTGAACTTCTTTGACTTCCTCTACTTTTTCTTCCTTCTTAGACACGTCTTTTTTTGCGTCGTCAACTGGTGCTTCTTTTTTTGACGCTGGTTCATCATCTTTTGCGTCACGGACAGTTGCTTTAATCTTCTCAACTTCTTCTTGTACTTCTTTCGCTTCATTCACCCGTTCAGGATGATCTTCTGCTGATAATGCTGATTTTGGATTAAATGTCACGTCACTTTCTTCCGCAAGAGACGTGATATATCCTGGGAATGTAATTTCTTTCTCACCGATACGTACATGTCGGTGAACGATAAATTGTCGTGCTTGTTTCATGGATCGTGCAAATCCTTTCCGGAACACGATACTTTGAAGTCGTCTATTAAGCACATCTTTCACTTCAAGACTTAAGATCTGGTTCAAGTTGGAACCAGGAGCTAAAAGACCTAGTTTCTCTAATTTGCCAAGAACTTGCGCTGCTTCTTTCTCGCCTTGCGCTGATTTGTTTGCGATAAGTTGTTTCGCGATTGCTTTATATTTTGATAACACAGAATTGGCAATCATAATTTCTTTCTTGATACGAAGACCGTACTCTTTCTTTAATCCACGTTCTTCCTTGATTACGTTTTCATTCCACGGATGGTTTGGTGTGGAATATTTCTTTTTTAGTTTTTTAGGATCGCCCATTTTTCAATTATTTCCCTTTCTTCTTCACGCCAACAACTTTGCCTTTACTTCGTCTAAAGTTAGATCTGGTACGTTGACCACGTACAGGAAGTCGTTTCCCATGTCGCATTCCTCGAAGACTCTTAATTTTTTGTAATCGTTTTAGATCGTTATCTTTCGCGAAATCAAGCGTTCCCGTAAGAAGGTGTTTATCTTCTCCTGATTCGTAATCACGTCTCCTATTTGTCATCCATATTGGGATTCCTTTCTCGAGAGGATTTTTAAGAACGTCAGTCAACTTGTCAACAGATGCCTGATCAAGATTTCCTGCTTTTTGTTGTTTATCAACACCAGCAAGGTGGCAGACAACATCTGCTAAATTGACACCAACACCTTTAATTTTGGTAAGTGCAATTCTAATCGCTTTCCCACCAGGTACGTCAATGTTCGCAATCCGAACAATATGCTTAAAATTTGGGTTTTGTTCTGCCATTTGTGAATGTTCCAAGAATAACGCTTCTCTGTCCTTTGCGCGTTAACTCGGACTGATGTCTGAAAGAAAATGTGGTTTGTTTATAAAGGTATCGGTGGGCGTTCTTTCTGTGGTGCAAACATTTATATAGTTGGGTGCGTCAATGCACAACATTGGAGCAAGGCGTCAAAGCAATGCATCGATGCACTATGAAGACAAAAAAAGAGTTGGTAATGGGACTTTTGAAGGAAAATACAGATGGTCTTACCATCATTGAGATGGCGAAAGAGCTCAAAATATCTCGTAACACCGTACCCGTCATCTTGGCAGAATTGAAAGGAGAAGGTGTCATTCGGATCAGACCAGTTGGGAAAGCGAAATTACATTATTGGAGGGGAAAACAATGACTTCTTTCTCACATATTCTTCGTGTCGGGACGTTACTTCTTATATTCATACTTTTTACACTCTCTGTTCATGCAGAACCCCTTTCTTCGAACTCCACCAACCTCTCAGATNGGACAGGATGGATGGAAGGTTGTTAAGTGGTTCTCGCTACTATCCAGGTCCAATTCCCGCAAACCTCTCACAACTTTCTGTTATCTCCTACGCGCCTGGTGCATCAACGGACGATCCGGTCATTGCGAACGGGTCGTTATATGCTCCTCCACTACGTTTAGGGATGGTTCGATTGAATGCATCAAACGTTTCACAGTTGTTTGATGAGGGAACAGATCATAACTTATTCCGAACGGCAATTCCATCTGTAGCTGGAGAGTTTGTCTACGGTGGTGCGGAAAATGGGAATGTCTACCAATATAACAAATCTAATTTGACACATGTCATTGCGATAAATTCCGATTCGAACGCGCAACATTACTTCTCCTCAATTGTGTATGAAGGGTATAGCTATATTAGTGATTGGCATGGCACAGGTGGAAGTGCTCTCTTTCAAGTTAATGCAAGCAACGTGACGCAGGTAATTGAAAGTTATAGTGTAGGTGGATGTGATGGTGGACCTATCATTAATAACGGATATCTTTATGTTGGGTGTAATAAACTCTATCAATTTAATGCGACTAATATTTCTCAGTTAATTGCGACATATACTGCTGGTTCATTTCCAACTGGGGGCGGTATCTCGTCAGCAAATGGATTTGTGTATTTTGGCACGGAAGATAACAAAGTGTATCAAGTAAATGGAAGTAATGTTTCACAGCTTATTGCATCCTATACCACGGGCGGCGATGTGAACGCAGCGCCTGCCGTTGCACATGGGTATATCTATGTTGGAAGCGAGGATGGGGTTACCTACCAACTAAACGCGACGAACATTAGTCAGCATATCGCTAATTTTAGTACTGGTCCTGTTTATAACGGATTAACAGTCACGGATGACTATCTTCTTGTAAGCGGGAAATATTTCTATCAGCTTAACGCGAGAGATATTAGTCAGCACCTTGCCAATTATAGTTTTACAAGTGCTGCACCAGCAGTCATTGCAAACGGACGCACCTATGTAGCGGTTTCAAGTAGGTACTACCAATTTGGGAACGATTTGCCAACATCCGTTACCGTAGCACCTAAAGATTCCTATGTTATTAGCTCTCCCCCTGAAAGTGTGACGTTTAATTGTACCGGTTTTGACATACAGGATGTTGATAATGTGAGTTTATACATTACAAATAGTACTGATACAGGTTTTACGTTGAACAAAACAACGGTATTTACGGGACAAGAAGGAAAAGCCAATTGGACACTTGATCTTATTACGGGTAATTATACGTGGAACTGCCTCACCTATGATAGCGAAGGAAACGCGGATTGGAGTAATAATAAATCTATCTCCACAGATCTTGGTCCGCCTGTGTTCACGGTCTTTGCAAATCAGACTCCTGAATTTGAAGAACCTTTTTCGTATGATATTGATGCGTCAGATGTATCACCGCTCGATTGTTTTGAAGTGAACGATACCACTGATTTTCAAATCGATTGTAATGGGGTATTGCAGAATAATACAGTAATTGCAATTGCAATGTATCATCTTAACATTACAGTGAATGACACTGTTGGCTTTCACACCTCTGGTTTATTAACGGTGAACGTAAGTGACACAACAAGTCCGTTACTTTCTATTGTGCTGCCAACGAATGGCACAAGCACGACCAACACCAGTCTTGATCTTACCTATACTGTTTTTGATCCTAACTTGGATTCATGTTGGTACACGAACGGCTCTCGCACAACGAATACCACTCTTGGTGGATGTGCTAATATTACGACGATAACATGGCTGGAGGGAGAACATACAGTCTCAATTTGGGCGAATGATACGTATGATAACATCAACAGAACAGATCTACTCTTTACTATTGACACGATTGGTCCTTCCTTTGCTGCAACAACCAATCCGGTATTCACCACAATTGCACCTGTTTTGTATGACGTGAATGCGACCGATTCAACGACACTTGATTGTTTTTCCGTCAATGATACCACAAATTTTGCGATGAATTGTACGGGACATCTGATTAACAACACCCTTCTTACAACAGGCATTTATTGGGTGAATATCACAGTGAATGATACGTTAGCAAACCAAAATTGGACTACGTTTTTTGTGAATATTACGATTCCTGGACGAATCGGGTTGGATTTCATCTCGCCAACTGCGAATGCGAACGTGACGCAAAATAGTGACTTTACAGTGAGTGTAAATGTATCATGTCGAGATGCAGATTGCGATGGCATTAACGTGACAATGGATTTCAAAAATGTGTCTACTGAATTGACTGACGATTTTGAAAGTACGAGTTCATGGAGCACTTCTACAAGCAATTCGAATTGTGCGTCTAGTGGTGATTTTGATTGTGATTCGCGAAGTAATGATTATGACTTCTACATTCAAACGAGTGAATATGCAGGAACATATTCTTTACGTTTAGATGATTGGGACACATTCGATTACACACGAGGACTTTGGCATAACATCTCAACGCAAAACGATTGTAACGGATTTGCATGTGATGAGTACACGATTAGTTTCTACCACCATAATTATGGTCTTGACGCGAGTGAGTATTGTATCATTTGGGCGAGGTATCAGAACGGTTCGACGGTAGATTTGTGGAAATGTGAAGATGGTACTTCTTGTGATGATGGCACGACTGATTCGTCTCCTGAAGCAAATGATTATGAATATCATCAGATTAACCTTACAAGTGATGGCGTTAACTTAACAACGACACCAATCGCGATACATATCGGTGGAAAAATAAGCAGCTCTGCCGATTATTGTTTCTTTGACAATTTTGAAATTAAAGGTATTCACAATTCGGTATCACTTCTTTCAAACAGATCACAAACGGTGAATCTTACCAAAGATCAATCATCAACTGTCAATTGGGAATTTAATGCAACTGGTGCAGTTAATGATGTGCAAGGTGTTTCGGTGTATGCAAACAGGACAAATGACCTGCTTGTGACAAACACAACGGTGCAATGGAATCTTACAGTGGTCGGCGGAACGGCGGGTCCGAGTATCACGATTCTGACGCCTGCGGCAGATTCATTTTCAACTAATACGGCATTAAATGTTAATTATAGTGTTGAAAGTGCGACGCTTGATTCATGCTGGTACACAAACGGATCTCTTAGTACGAATACGTCACTTGCAAATTGTGCGAACATTACGGGAGTTACATGGAGTGAAGGGGAAGATACCATCACGATTTACGCGAATGATACAACAAACAATCTTGGTACGGCTGGGGTGACGTTTACAATTGACACGACAGATCCCACATTTTCCTATGTCGCTCCCGTAAATGGAAGTATTACGTCTAACAATAGTCTCGATGTGACATTCATAACAAGCGATACGAACCTTGATACTTGTTGGTATACAAACGGTTCGAGAACGACAAATACATCTCTTGCGAGTTGTGCGAACATTACGGGTGTTACATGGAGTGATGCTGATCATGTAGTAAGCATATGGACAAACGATAGTGCGAATAATGTGGTGCGAGGAGATAGGTCATTTACTATTGACAGTACCTCGCCAACTATCACAATTGTTGCACCTACAAATGACTCAAGTTCTACCGATACGGGTCTTGATATCACGTATAGTGTTGCTGATGCCAATCTTGATTCCTGTTGGTATACCAATGGTACAAGAACGACAAATACATCTCTTGCGAGTTGTGCGAACATTACAGGTGTTACATGGAGTGAAGATTCTCATGTTGTTACCATCTGGGCGAATGATTCCGCAAATTCGGTCACGAGGGCCGACGTCGGTTTTACGGTTGATAGCGCGTTTCCACTCATTTCATTTGTAAACCCAACACCTGCTGATGCAATTATCACGTCGAATACCTCAGTACAAATTAACATTTCATTCACTGAATCGGAGCTTGATACTGTAACCTATAATTGGGACGGAACAAATTATTCGCACTATAATGATTCGTTGGTGTTATTTTATAATTTTGATAATATCACGTCAATTGGCGATAACACGTCATACGTTGTTGATGTCAGTAATTATAAGAATAATGGGACTTTTTCAGGCACGACTAAATATAATTGCACTGCCGGGAAATTTGGATGTGCTGCACAGTTTGCGTCAAATGATTACATTAATGCAAGTAATAATGAGAGTTTGAATTTAGGTAATTCATTTACACTATCAGCGTGGGCCTATGTTACTGCGCATGATAATGATTATTCATTTTTAATCACGAAAGATGGCGCTCGAGGTGGGAGTTATGATCTTGGATTTAAGGGGAGTAATCCGTATGTGGCAATTAATGATGGGGTCTGGGCCGAGTACGTTACAGATTCTGGACTTCTCACAAATGGATGGCATCAATTAGTTGGTGTGAGAAACAGTAGCGATGATCTTGTTATTTATGTTGATGGTGTACGTAACAAATCATTTTCGTCAGTGAAAAGTCCTCAAATTGTCGCGACGGAAGTTGTTATAGGAAGACGGGCAAGTACAGACCTTGAGTTTGTTGGTTTAATTGATGAAGTGCGAATTTGGAATACAAGTTTATCTCCGGAAGATGTGTATCAACAATATGTCTCCCATTTACAGAAATTTAACAATTCGCAATGGTATCTTTCCGTGAACCAAAGTGGAAATGCAACAACTGTGTTAGATGATGCAGCCTATACTTATTTTACGTCTGTCAAAGATAATTCCAATAATGAAAATAGAACTTCGACAAGAACTATCACTGTTGATGCTACTGGTCCCGTCATTACGGTCATTACTCCAACAAATGCAACCTCCACAACCAACACACAGCTTGACGTCAATTTCAGTGTTGCTGATGTTAGTTTAGATTCATGTTGGTACACGAATGGTTCTAGGACAACAAACACATCTCTTGCTAGTTGTACGAATATTACAGGTGTGACATGGATTGATGGAACGGAAACTGTGACGGTATGGTCAAATGATTCTGCAAATTTAGTTTCGAGGGTTGATGTAGGCTTTACGATAGATAGCACATTTCCATCTATTACGTATGTTAATCCGACACCTGCTGATACGAAATCAATTTCAACTACCTCTTTGAAGATTAACATATCTATTACTGAATCGGATCTCGATACAATGCTCTATAATTGGAATGGAACGAATTACACATTGTATAATGATTCGTTACTCCTTATGATGAATTTTGATAATGTTTCTGTTTTGGGAGAAAATAGTACGCATGTTGTTGATGTCTCTTCATCTTCCTTTAATGGTACCATAGTAGGGGATACTTCAAGTGTTGCAAATGGAAAATTTGGAAAGGCATATTCTTTTGATGGTACTGGAGATTATATAAATCTAAGTTCAATACCTGTTCCCAACGAATCAGTTACTGTGAGTGCGTGGATTAATCAAACTGCTGCTGCTGATAATGACCATGATTTAATTGTGGGGAGATGGGGTCATAATGTGGGTGGGTTTGCGCTTTTTAGAAATTTTGGAGATGAGAAGCTGCATTGGACAATCTCTAACGGTAATGCAAACCAACGAAAATATAACACAGATACAGAAGTAATAACACTTAATACTTGGCACCATGTTGTTGCGACGTTCATTGCAGGAGATACACCTGAAGCACATATTTATGTTGATGGAGTTGAACAAACTATTGTTTCAGCAGAAGAAACCGGATCAGTTACAAAAATTGTTACTCCTTCTCTTGATGGAATGATTGGGTATGATGTCGCAGATACATCTGGTTATTTTACCGGATTAATAGATGAAGTCCGAATTTGGAACAGAAGCCTAAATAAATCAGAAATCTATCAACTCTATGCGTCTAATTTACAGAAAGTGAACCAAACGCAATGGTACCTTTCCGTGAACCAAAGTAAGAATGCCACAACTTTGTTAGAAGATGGAAATTACAGTTATTTTACATCAGTGAAGGATAGTGTTGGCAATGAAAATAGAACTTCAACAAGAACAGTAACTGTTGATAGTGTAACACCTTCTCTCACATTCATTGGGCCAACAAATGGATCAAGTACCACAAATACAAGTCTTGATGTAACGTATAGTGTAGTTGAAACTAATTTGGATACATGTTGGTATACAAACGGTTCTAGGACAACAAACACGACACTTGCTGGATGTGCAAACATTACAACAGTAACGTGGAGTGATGGGCAGGATACTGTTTCTCTTTGGGCGAATGATACCGCGAATAGCGTGGGAACTGCGAGTGTGACATTTACGGTAGATTCAACAATTCCATCTTTAGTTCTCGTTGCTCCTTCTAATGGGACAAATACATCAAATAATAGTGTGGATGTTACATATACTGTATCTGATAGCAATCTTGATACGTGTTGGTACACGAATGGTTCAAGGACAACAAATACAACACTTGCAAATTGTGCAAATATTACGACAGTAACGTGGAGTGATGGGCAGGATACTGTTTCCCTTTGGGCGAATGATACGTTGAAGAATGAAAATAGAGGAGATCTAACGTTTACAGTTGATACTACTCTTCCAAATGTATCCTTATTACGACCCTCTCAAGGATACGTGTATAATGGAACGAGACGCGCTAATATCTCGTTTAACTGTTCGGTGACTGATAATATTGGAATTAAAAACGTGACGTTCTACTTGACAAACCGAACAAATAGTAGCTTTGCCGCAAATGCAACGACGGTATTATCTAATACAACAAATTATGCGAACTGGACGCGTACCTTACTAAACGGTAATTATACGTGGAATTGCCTAGTCTATGATTTTTCAGGAAATTCTAACTGGTCCATGAATCGAACGTTTGAAATAAGTAGAAGGCCTGATGTTGATAATGATGGTCTTCCTGATTCCACTGACAAACTTCTCTACAATGAATCGAACGTGACCAGAACTGGTATTACAAAGATGAATGTTACGGTTGGTGGAAACAGAACGAGTGGAACATTCGCGAATCGACAGGAAATGAGATTTAACGATGGTGCAACATTGCTCTTTAACTTTTCACATAACTTCTCTAATGCAACGTTTAGTCTTCGTAACGTGAGTATCATCAAAACATCTACGTACCTCATCGTGAACTTGTCGGGACAATTACAAGGTAATAAAACATTGTATATTGAAGATGATAGTTTCATTAGTTTATGTGTGAAGGATGAAGAAATTGGTTCCGTAGATGCGATTAGCGCGGGATGTACTGGTGGCAATGAAACTGATCTTACTAATTGTCTTGGTGGAAATCTAAGCTCGAACGGATTATATTGTGAAGATGAAGGAACACGTATCAGAATTGAGAACTTGCAATATTCAGGAGTTCGTGGAGCGCAAGCTGCTCCCGCAGCAGGAGGGGATGCAGGCTCTGGAAGCGGTGGTGGTGGCGGTTCCGGTGCTGGGAGTGGTGGTAGTGCAGGCACTAGTCGTATCATGAAAGGCCTTATCAAAGTCGAACCTGAATGTACACAGGATGATCAATGTCTTGTGGATGAAGTATGTCATTTAAACGCCTGTGTCAAATTGTTTGACGTGAAAGTGCTTGACATTGAACCAGAATTACAAGATGATGGATCGATGGCTTTCTCTTACTATCTGAAAGGAATGGCGAATATAAATGATGATGTGATCGTTGAGTTTTGGCTAAGCCAGAATGGGACGAGAGTGAGTTCGGGACAAGATACCATTTACCTTGGTGAATTTGATGAAAAAACGGAACATACAAAATTGTTTATCTCGCCTGATATCCCCTCCGGGACATATGATTTATACGTGCAAGTGCAACGAGATACCTACATTGCAACTGCGTTTAGATCCGTTCACATAGAACAGCGTGATGGTGAAATAGTTATAGAGGAAGTGGATCATTCGATGTTGTGGATTATATTTTCCATTGTCGGACCAGCACTCTTCCTTATACTGCTTATCATGTTTTTCCGATCGCAAGATTTCGAATTGCAACGAAAACTTATGATACTTCAACAACGCTTCAAGGAGAGACAGGAAGAAAGAAAATTGAGAAAGGAAGCAACAAAAATTCAAGAGAAGAAAGAATCTGTTGCGAAGGTCGCGAAAAAGCGAACTCTAAAGAAACGAAAACGTCCAGTTACGAAAAAGAAATCCCTTCCTCACTTGAAAAAACGGATTTCAGTTACACAACTCCAACGTAAACTGATTGCTCTTGCAAAAGATTTTCAGCAAAAGCGAGAGGAAAAGAAAGTTGAAAAGAAAGAGAAAAAGCGTCGTAGAAAGGAAGAAAAGAAAAAACGTAAAGAAAAAAGATTACGCGCGAAGAAAAAGAAGAAACGTGTCTCAAAGAAAAAACTCACTCCTGAAGATGAGCGGCGAGCACTTATTAAAGGCATTTTGAAAGCAGTCTTAAGTAAGAAATCAACTGAAGAGTCTCACGATTCAGTGGATGACACTTCTGGCTCTGTTTGAACTTCTTCTTTTTTTTTGGCATTTTCTTCTCTTTCTTGCCGTATTTTTGCACTTTTTTCTTCCTGCTGCTGCTCACGCTCTTTCTTCTTTTCCTCTCGCTTAGCTTGTTTCTCTTCCTGTTCTCGTTGAAACTCAAACTGCTTCCATCTTCGTAATGTATAGTTGACAGGATTTTTAATACCTCGACAGATTCCATCGGGTGTGCAGATGCCAAGGTCTTTGTAATATCCTTCGTTGCTGCAATTAGGGGGTAATTTTGCACCAGGTGTGAAACTATGAAGTTGTCCACGCAAATAGACTTCACGTAACGGATCAGGATTTGTTTTGTTCCAATCACGAAGATATTTCTCCACTTGCAATTTGTTCCAGCCAATCTTGCCTAAAAAATTCATCGCACAGAAGATTGCCCTCTTCTTCCCATCTTCCATCCCTTTCTGCATGTTGCGCATGCATGGCGGGAATAATTCTTCTGGGACTGCTTCTGTTAATTCAACTTCTTGAAACTTTTTTTCTTCCTCTTTTTCTCTGAGTGCTTGCAACTTCACGTCATAGTCAAGTGCTTGTGCTAATAACCGTCGTGCGGAATCACCGCTAACCTCCCGTGATAAAAAGGGAACATCTGTCGTGACAACTTCAGGTCTTGCCATATGTTTCTCAAATTCACCTACCTTTGTAGGATCTACGGGAACAGAAACCAATCCTGATTTTTCATGTAATGAGTAGGGCATTCTGTATAAATGACGGGAGGAAATAAGGATTGTGTCAATTTCCAAGAACTTTTCTACTTGCAAGATTGGGATTTTTCCTCCTTCTTTCTCTTCATACTTGATAATTTCTTCAAATGGAAGGTTTACTTTTTCTATTATTGTATTAAGACTGTTATTCTCACATGCTAAAATCTGTTTCGCTAATTCTTCCTCAATATTTTTGGTGATGTATGTTGCTATCTTCCGCGCTGCATCCGGGAACATCTCCTCTATTTTTGTCTCGCCAACCTGCGATGGGAATGCTTCAAAGGGGACGGCGATATGGAATCCTTTATTTCCGCTAAACTTCGCAGAGATATCTTTCACGCCACAATACTGTAAGAATTGTACAACTAAACTTGCACAGATACGACTATATTCAAAAATGGCACAATCAATATCCAAAATTAAATCCCATCCCTTACGCAAACTTTCTAATTCTTTTCGTGGCATATCACTACTAATTGCAAGCGGATTCTCCCAGATCTCCTCGCTGATATGTAAAGACGTCATACCCCGTTTTGCTAACTCAAGCACTTCACGTGGATACACAAGGATGGACGGTCGTTTTCCAAATCCAGTTCCAAATCGTGTGCCAACTTCTTTATCTCGTGCATGTTCAATAATAGCATCTTGAATATCGTGGCGTTTGTAAAATTTGAGTGTAACATGGAGTGGAAGCATACTGTATTTTGAGAATAGGAAGTTTATAATGTTTTGTGTACTTCTTTTGTATCCTTACATTCTTCTTGGAGTTGTGTGATTGATTTCTGGAATACAGGATGACGTATATTTGGTGCTATCTCTGCTAATGGAACCAATACAAAATTCCTCTCATGCAACCGTGGGTGGGGTATTGTAAGATTATTTTCCTTAATTATCTTACTTTTATAGAGAAGAATATCTAAATCACACGTTCGTGGACCATTTTGAGTAGTTCTTTCTCTTCCTAATTCTGTTTCAATTTCTTGCAGCGTTTCTAATAAAGAATGAGGGTCTAAATCTGTCTCTATCACAACAACCATATTAAGAAACCATTCTTGATTCTCATACCCGACAGGTTCTGTTTTGTAGAAAGACGATTGTGTTGTAATAGTAAATTTTGTTGATAGTAATGATAATGCTTTCGTAATATTTTCAGAAGCGTTAATATTAGAACCTATGGAAAGAATGATCATAATTTCTTCACAGCAGCTTTAAATTCATCCGCTTTTTTCTGCAAATTTTTCAATGCCGTCTTAAGTGCTTTACGAGGTTCAACGCCTTTTGTTTCAATCAGAAATTGTGGAACACCAACGAGAGGGTGGTCGATTCTGTAAGTTGCGATTTCGACACCTTTCACACTCAGTAGCTCATTCTTCACCGCGTTACAAAATGTATGTGTTTCTCCCAGTAACTGGAACGTCAGCTTGGTTTTACTCTCTTCAAGAATCTTGATCTCCATATTTAGATAATTTTATTGAGTTATTTATAAAGCTTGCGGCTTTGCTTTCACTTTCTCTTCCCAAAGAACGTCATGCCAATAACACCCACAATGATAAAGAGGATTATGGCAATCACGATACCAATAGCATTTCCCATAGTTTTGTCATCTTTTTTCTCAATTGTGAGTTCTTCTTTCTGTGCTTTCTCTAACTCGTCAACTTGCTTTTTCAACTCTGGATTTTTCTCTAATTCTTTTTCCACAAGTTCTTGAACGGTAATGTCTGGATTTTCACCGTATTCCTCCTCAAACTCGTTGAGTGCCTGATCAATCTCATCACGGATTACATCACCTGGTTTTGGTGGTAATGAGTCTGTTACAATTTCAGGCGTCGCGCGGATAAGGGAGTTGTATATCACTTGAGACATTTCTCCATCTACCCAGACGCTCACCCATACGTTATGAGATTCTTCCCCTTCCGGTACGTCTAACGTGACATGTTTCAATGTAGGTGTAGCAGGAATCACGAAATCTTCTTCATACTCCGCATCGCCAAAATCACCTTCTGGTGAAATTGTTTCAATCAATAGTTCCGCATTCAAATCAGTTCCTTGTGTATTGGTAAATTCTAACACAATTGGGAATATATTGGGATCATCTGATGTCATTATCCGAAAATCAACGTCTCCCCATGATGCAGCAAAGGCTGTCGTGGAGAGGATAAGGAGTGTTAGTATGTAGAGTGTTTGTTTCATTTTAGTCTTGTTTTTCCCAGATACCTAGCGAGTCTGAAAATTTCCAGTAATCGTTACAATTTATTGGTCTGTCTGCTTTCCCATATGCTTTTTCAACACCTTCTTTTAGAATTTCTGCTTTTTCGTATACTTCTTGCTTTAGGTCTGTTTCCTTATCAAAAACAATTTTTTTCAAATATCTATCATGCACTTTAATTGCAATTTGTTCGTTAAAAATTCTAAAAAATTTAAACAAATCTTCTACAACATCTAGCGGATTGGAAACACAAAAACGGAGGAAAAAATGCTTTTGTTTTTCTCCATAATTGAAAACTCTACACTCTAAAATTGAGTTACTATTTTTTTGTTCATAATTTTGTGAATGTTCATCAGATTTCATGAGAATGAAATTTTGTTTTCGTAGCGAGCTGCCTACTTCCTCTATTGACACTTCTTTCAACAAATGTACATCGAATAAATATGCTTCCATTCCCATTATTATTTCACCTCATATGCATCGTATGTCGGATCATCAACCATCTTTATTAATTGTTGTGCAGCGTCTAACACAAGACCATTGATTAACCTATAACTTGCTACTTCTTTTGCAATGTCATAGCATTCTTTGGATCGTAGCATTCCACCAATACCAAATGCATACGCGATTAATGTATCTGGTGCATGCTTTTCATTCATCCCTCTTGCAAATTTTTCAAGTAATTCATTTAGTCTTGATCCAAAATGAGTTAATTTGAATTCTCCTATATGGAACACCCATTTGAGCAACTTGTACCCTTGGTCTTTATTATTCATTCCCTTTTCAAATAATTTTTCAAGAGTTTCGTCCGATAATTTTCTTTTTGATAGACGAAGTTTTTCCATTAAATTAGAATACAAAAATGCATTTTCAGTTTCAACAATGTCCTTTTCAATTTCAGTCAAGTCTTCCGGGAGTACTATTTTTTTCAATTCTTCTTCTGATAATTTTTCTGATAGTTTATCTTTTAGTTCTTGATATGTAGTCATTCTAGTAACCTCTTTGTTTCATCAATGTCGATTTTTTCTGAAAACTTTTCCCAATTTCGCAAATGAATTCTGCCTTCGTCTGATAAACCTGCTTGGAATTTTAGATCACTTAAGTGGTCATAGTTCTTTATTATTTTTGCATTAATCTCTGTTTCTCCTTTCCATATTGCTCTTGTGGTACGTCCAACGCCATCATTGATCATGTATTTGTCTCCTATTCTTACCAGTAAAATTGGATCTTTAATATCTTGATGGCTTGCCTGCATTAACGTGTTAGCAACGTCATCATTACTATGTCCGTAAAAATTTTCTATTTTTATTTTTTGTACTGGCTTGTTTGGAAAGTTATCTCCTTGTTTCACCCCTGGCACTTTCTTCAATTCTGCAACAATCCTCTCTGCACCAGCACCTTGTTCATATAACGCACGTGTTTTCGCAACACCTCTCGCTACATCCTTACCTTCCCTCGCCGCGATTTGTGCTACTTTTTCCGTCAATACACGTGCCTGGTCATCTGGTAATGTACTAAGCCATTTTAACTCACCTACTTTATCAAATATTTTTGCACCCTTTCCTGCCAATTTCCCAAACGATTTGAACTTCAACAAAATCTTGAATTTAGATAACCAACTTAATTTCGTAACTGGCACCAATAACAACGCAACTTGCGATGCAACAAATCCTTCTCCATATCCCACTGTATATCCTTTATTCAACGTCACGTCACTACATTCACTTTCGTAGTCATGAATGCCTGCTGCGAACGAGGAACGTTCATCGAACCATCTGTTTTTTTCTGTTGCATAGACACGATCAAGATTAGTGAGCGTCTCAAGTAATGCTTCCTTCGTTTGCGCTGCTTCATATCCGTATCGTTCAACTAACGCAATAGGATTACCCCGTGTTTCAAATATGTCCTTCACCAACTTCCAATGCAATCGAATTGGAAGCGTCGCTAACTGTAAAAGACCGATAGCATCCGTATATAACCCCATAAAGACACCGTGTGGCACGCCAATACCCCCTCCAACACTGTGTGGAAGATTTTCGTCAGGAGTAGCAATGTACCAAAGAAATTGTGCCACAGACACATCACCATTTTCACCTCGAAATCGTGTTGCAAATTCAGGTGTGTAATAGTCGGGACAGCCTTGTTGCCACATTCTTTTGCCTGGCGTATCATTTTGAATAACTGGGTTGGCATAGTACCGAACTTCCACCTTATTTTGATACCCATCTTCATCTAGATCACATTCAGGACATTCCATGACACATTGATCATTCTCTAATATTTCCCACACGTGACATATATCATTTTCACGTAATACAACTTCATCTTCTGTTAAACACGCTTGATCTGCGAATCCATCACAATTGTTATCGCCGTCATCATTACAGACGCCGGGAACACATTCTGGTTCTGCATCTATCTCAAACGGTTCACCGTGATATTCGAAATGCATGGCGTCATATGGTCCGCCCCAGTCACCACCCCAGTCAAACCCATATCGTTTGAATGAATCAATTAAACATTGTGGCAGATCTGTTACAAGAGTATCCCTATACGGATTCTCATCATAATTCATGTCGATTGCAACTGCCCAACTATGCATACTTCGTTTCTGCCTGTCTGCACAATCAACATGTCCGCCGATACAACGCCAGAAATATGACGATGCCTTTTTAATTTCGTACGTCTTCATCTCATCACAGGTTGCAAGATCTTCGAGTACACAATCATAGGCAGGAATAATTTTTTCATGGATCTTGACAGGATGTCCATAGAATTCTCGTTGGATAAGTTGTCCATCCACTTGTGCTTTTGTTTGGCCATAATTTGTAAAGAAATGTTCCCGATCATAATTATATACAGATTCAATAGGTTCACATGCATTCGCTCGTGGTTGCACCGGTGCTGCTTCTCTTGCTTTTTCTATTGGTACCTTTGCCCTACATGTTCCATTTTTCACAAGAGGATCTGTATCATCACAATCATGTCCTGCAGAACAATATTGTCCATACCCATCACCATCCGAATCGACACATTGAAAATAACACATCTGTAAGTAGAAATTGTATTCACTCCCGTCAGGACAACATCGTGTCATCTGGAACGCATTTTTCTGCCCCGAACAATACGTACCATCTGGACATTGATTATTGAATGGTGAACATAATTCGCCTGGCGCGGTCGATTCTGCTGTCGTAAATGGAAGCAGNACTACAAGAAGTGCTGTTAATAGCGCAAAACCACGTTTTCCCCCCATCTAATAGTGGAAAGTAACCGAATTATAAATACATTTCGGGGGTAAAGAAGAATTATTGTTCTGTTGGGCAGATTCTCACGTTATCGTAGATGCTGCCGCCATCACTAAATACACCGACATGTCCTAATACAAATGCGCCATTGAATCCCTGAAATGCCATTCTTCCATTAAGATCCACCTGCATTTCACGACCACGATTCATGACACGAAGTGCCAATGGTGTATCATACTGCCATCCAGCTTCACCCTGTCGTGTATGTCCTGCGATTTCACGACCAATATTTCCTCGTTCGATGAGATGTAACCCGACGCGCATGTCATTCCCTTCTGGTGCAAGTGAAATAAGATATCCACTTCTTGTGTCGCTATCATATCGAGTGATAACACCAGCACGATCCGCACCATTTCGAGCTGGAATTTCGATATCTATTGTGTACTCTATATCATCCCATGGAGCAGTATTAAAGTATGCAATACGTTCACCACCTCGTGTTTGGTGGAGAGATCCATCTTCGACTGACCATTCACCGCTTTCTTGCGTTATTTCATCTAAATCTGCTTCGTTTTCAAAATTATTCTCATAACATGGTCGTGGTCCCATATCTGGAACATCTGGAATGGCGTGATCTGGTCTTTCCATATCTGCAATTCCTACGTCTGGTAACATTACATCTACATTTACGTCATATGGAATTGCGTCGATATAGGTATCTGGGATCGGAACATCAAGAACGAATTGATCTTGCGCACTATCTGTGTTTGCTGCATCTGGTGCATTCATTTCTACATCTGGGACTCTTGCATCAATCAGAGAATCGATGCCTGTATCTTCTAATCTCGTATCTGGACTCTCTGCACTATATCCTATATCTGCTAGAGTTGCATCTGTTTGTGCATCATCATTCTCAAACGGGCCTAGACATACACCGACTACACACGTCGCTTCTAAAGTAGGACAATCACTATCTTCTTTGCAGTCCTTTTCTAAAGGTGGAAGACAACTTAACGCGAGAGCTGCTGCACCAGTGTATACTGCTTTTTGTAATAGAGTCTTCATCATTGTTTCACCACTTTGGAGTGTTTATAAATCTATTGGCTTGAAAAATAGGATTATCCCCTTACCCTATAACCAGCTNCATCCGGAATAGAGGAAAATTGTATACTGGAGCACGCCGCATAGATTTTTGGTTTGCATTTTAAACCAAAAATGCGGCTCGGCATGGTGAACGCCAGGGCGCCAGTATACGAATCAATGTTATTCCGGATGTAGCCTCTGAAACCACAACTAATTTAAACAACTCAGATTTTCACCAAGCTATGAACATCTTATTATTGGGACCACCTGGATCTGGGAAAGGCACAATGGCGGTTAGATTACAGGAAGAATTTGGGTTTATCCATCTTTCCACTGGGAATATTTTTCGATCAGAAATGAAGAATGAAACGGAACTTGGTCTCAAAGCGAAGGGATTAATTGACGCAGGTATTTTAGTTCCTGATGACATCACAATTGCGATGGTGAAGTCTCACATCAAAGAAGGAACGAATTATTTGCTTGACGGCTTTCCACGTACCATTGGACAGGCGGAAGCGTTCCCACACGTGGACCATGTTATTTATTTCGAGATTGCGAAAGATATTGTCGTGAAACGCTTTGCTGATCGACGAACCTGTGAGAAAGAAGCGCATGGCTACAATCTAGTGACGCTTCCACCAAAACAGGAAGATGTCTGTGACATTGACGGATCTCCACTTATTCAGCGAAAAGATGATATGCCTGATGTGGTGAGCAAACGATTCGAAGAATATATGGAAAAGACACATCCACTTGCTGAATTTTATAGAAAGAAAGGTATTCTTGTGTCAGTGGATGCAGCACCTGCTCCCGATGTTGTGTATGAGGATGTTAGGAAGATAGTGGAAGGGTTATTATAATTCTTGGAGCGTCCATCCATTTTTTGCAAGAAGTGTTTCCAATTGTGCACGTGGTTCGGTAACATTCCACGCCAGGTAAAAAGAATCTGCTGAAAATCCTCGACATAGCATTGCTGCCGTTTCTTCCGCTTCCTGTTTGAAATACGCTACTGCGGCATCATTCAAATCAGCAACCGTTGTCTCGGGTTGTATTGAACGTCGTATCAATATCTCACGTTCGGTGCCTCGTTCTTGGGCAACTGCCACGACACTTTGTGCATATAAATCCGCTACCATATTTACTAAGTATTCCATTCATACAAAATTCGTGTAGTTCTTTAAAAAAGTTTATCTTATTTCTTCCCTTTCCACCAGCCAACAGCAGTAGACGTTCCAACCATTAATGCAACGGTAACCCACAATAACAGTTCACTATAATATTCTGTGAGGCTTACTGGAGCATCACTAAAAAGAATTATGATGATGATAATAAGTCCTTCGATGATCGACGAGACAACAAAGAATGCAAGTCCAAGATACAACCCATTTTTTAATGACGGTTTCTCTTGCTGAAAATACCATGACGTAAATGCTCCTGTTAGAATGATCGTTATCGCAAATCCGACGTACCAGACATGTGGTGGCGGAACATCGCTACTTGGCGTAATCATTAACGTCATCATACCAAGAACGAATGATGCAATGTATAACAGTACTCCCATCCATGCAGCTCGTTTTAGATTCATAGTTTTAGGGACTTTTCATTAATTATAAATGTTGTTATCGTAACTTATTTAATACTCCTCCTTTATTCCCGTCTCATGCATATCAAAACATTCAAAGGTGGTTATGATAACAACTTCACCTATCTTATCATTGATGGGAAGGAATGTTGCGTGTTAGATCCAGCCATACCGAGTAAAAATATATTTTCATTCGTAGAAAAAGAGGGACTTACTATCACATTTGTGTTATTCATGCACTCACACTTTGATCATATCGTGGAATTGGAACAATATAAGGAGAAAGGAATTCCTATCTATGGACATGAATCAACAAAAATTGAGGTTGACAGAAAAGTAAAGGATAATGATATTCTTACTGTTGGTGAAACAGAATTGAACATCATGCACACACCTGGACATAGATATGATTGTGTCTGCGTTTTAGTTGAGAATAATGTCTTTACCTCTGATACCTTATTTGTAGGAGGATGTGGGAGAGTTGATTTTGAAGGGAGTGATCCTGATGCAATGTTTGAAACACTGCAAAAGTTGAAACAACTTCCAGATGAGACGATTATATACCCTGGACATGATTATGGTTCCACACCAAGATCAACGATAAGTAAAGAAAAGAAACAGAACTTTTTCTTTAAGATTGGTAAAGCAGAATTTCTACGGCGACGGTTATGAACTTCATTCGGAACATCACTGCTGAGTAATAACTTGCGCAATATTTATAAAGAAAAATGGTTCTGAGATGGATATGGATACATTTGATGAAGATGCATGGATGCGAGCAGGCGACTCTGTTGAATCGCTTCTTGCGTATGAGACAGCGTTAGGAGAGAGGATTGTGACTGAGCAAGGGTTTGGTTCTCCTCTAGATCATGTATTGCGCAATTTACCTGTAATTGGAGGGGCATATGTTCAAGAACCTGAAGAGGATCGTTCGTGGGATACAGCAACACAACCTCCTGCTGGATATGCGGTGGAACTTCTTCAACCATCTTCAAGTGTTACACCAACATATGAACAAGGTCCAGATGGGTTTATTGATCCTTACGCAACATTGTCAAGCTCACCTTTAGAAAGCGATTTTGATGAATTGGATGCTGCATTCAGGGAAAGGCTAGGATTATAAGTATCATCGGGTTCATCCAAACATTTTTAAAACACTTCTCAAGTTCTTCGTGCAATGACGGAATTAATTATCACTGAGAAACCGAGTTCTGCAATGAAAGTAGCGAGTGCATTGGCAGATACAGCACCAACAAAAAGGAAAAACAAACAAACATCATATTATGAGTTACAACATAACGGGAAAGATATTATTGTGACATCTGCTGTGGGTCATTTATACGGGTTGGTTGAGGCAGAGAAAGGGTCGTGGACGTATCCAACGTTTGATATTAAATGGCAAGCGTCATATAAAACGCATAAGGATTTAGCGTATGTGAAAGGATATCTTGACACTATCACAATGCTTGCGAAGAAATGTGATGAATTTACGGTTGCATGCGACTATGATGTTGAGGGTGAAGTAATTGGATTTAATGTCATGCGGTTTGCGTGTAAGCAGAAAGACGCCAATAGAATGAAATTCTCGACATTAACAAAAGGTGATTTGGTTAAGTCCTATGAAGAGAAGTTAAATCATATTGATTGGGGTCAAGCGTATGCAGGCGAGACACGGCATAAGTTAGATTGGTTCTATGGTATCAATATGAGTAGAGCGCTTACTGCAAGTGTCAAAGCGGCAGGATCGTTTAAAGTCATGTCAGCAGGGAGGGTGCAAGGACCTGCTCTTAAGTTATTAGTAGATAGAGAGCGGGAGATTGCCGCCTTTAAACCGGAACCGTTCTGGCAAATTTCGCTTGATGGGAAATATGAGAAAGATGTAATTGAAGCGTGGCATAAAGCAGATAAAATATTTGA
>NZBO01000018.1 GCA_002686315.1 archaeon
TTGTGTTTGCTCTCATTATCGAATCTCCGGAACAGGTACCAAGTTACTCTGTTCTGCTAGGCTCAGTGAAAATAATGCCACTTCATCTTGTGGTAATCGTGACACATCTAACGCATGAATCACAATTTCTTCCGCATTTAGTACTTGTTGCCACGGGACTGTCCAATTGCCTTTATAGCCGCCAATGTACTCATTATCCTTAAGCAACGTGACATCAGTGGAATACGTGAAATCGGCATGTGCAAGAAATGTCATTGTCTGTGCAGCTGCGACATCTGCATCAATGTCACCTAATAGCGATTCCGAACTATGGAAATGTGACCTTCCTGGACCAAGCAATGTTCCTTCTTTATCAAAGTGGAACGAAACAAGCGCAATGACCCCATCTTCCAGCTCAGTGGCAGGACCAACAGAGCCATCGTCAAAATTATGCGTTACGACACGAACTTGTGAAGTCGGGAAACGAAATTCAGGGACGAGATCTAACTCAATCTCACGTCCATCCTGGGTTACGACACGTTTCCAATCCTCTTTATAATGTTCTTTCTCGCCACGAACAATACCTCCAGCGCATACAGGGAAATTTGTCTGGAATGCAGCAACATGTCCCTGCCCACCGAAATCATAGAGTGATTCTCCAATATCACATTGATATTTCACACAAGTCATACTAATCTCAACACCTGGCAACGGTTCCCTGATAAACACGCCAGTATCAGGATTTTCAATAAGTTCAAACGTCCTCACCATCATTGGCACAGATCTATCTTCACAGTAGACATCATCACTGTAGGTGCTCAAATGAATTGGAGGGGTTTTGAGGAACGATTCTCCCCTGTTTGGAAAATTACGCTGTAAATGTACCGTCATTGCAACCTTAAAATCAAATCCGGTTGTTTCATCTCGTACTTTCACCAACACAGGATACGATACATCATACGAAAATTTCCATCCCTGCATACACAGCAAGGAAAGAAACTCAGAATTTTGTGACATGGTGTTACTCTTGAGATATCTCCCATTCTGAGGGGTCACTTGGAACGAAAAGGGATATGAATCTTCAAATGTAAATGTTGTGGAAAGGTCACTATTCCGGAACGTATCGCCAATATTCCAAAGGTAATGATTCTGGTAATACGTTAATTCGTCTGGATATTCAAGTATGTCGGAACCAGATACTTGTAACGCGCGAAGATTCACACGTAACAAATCTTTCACAGATTGTTTCACATCCTCAACATTCCATCGTTTCTCACTGCAACTAAACTCAAAACCTTGCACTGGCACGTTTGGATGTTCCAACGCGATAAGATCTTGCGTGATATCTTCCAATTTAAGATCTCGCATTTCCACCTCAACAATTCTCCTTGCCATTGTATACGCATCTTTCAATTTCACAGGGGATTCTGCCTTATGGTTAAGAACCTCACTCACAACCTCACCTTTCGCGTTCCGTATTTCAACATTCCACTCAACATTGAATTCAACACCGCTGCTTGTTATTTCCGTATCAGCAAGAACAGGTCCTCGTTCAACAATGTCAAATATTCCTAAAAATTTGTCAGGATCAAAGACACATGATGCTAAGTGTTGCTCCACATCATCATCTAATTGCTCCTTAATGAAGTCAAGAGATGGAATATCGGTTGTTTGCCAGTACGCCCAGTATGGCGTAACGATTGTTGGTGCTAATTCCAAATGTTTGCTCTTATCATTCAAGATGTGATCTGGGACGTCAATATATCCACCTTGTAAACCTACTTTGAATAATGCATCTTCCCCGATTTCTTCGATACATGCGGTGATGACTGCTTCCACCTGTCCTGTTGTTGTAGGGACTACTTCGCCTGGTTTCGTAGTTGTGATTTCAGTTCTAAAAATAATCACTAAAACGACTGCGAGAAGTATCACAATTCCAAGAATAATGAACAAGGTAACTTGGCCCTTCTTAGAAGTAAAACTAAGTCTATCTACATCTACCAATGACCTCTTTTTGTGCATTGCTTTAAGTATAGTGATTTCGTTTATAAAGGTTGTGCTGAGTTGTCGTCTGTAAAAGCGCCCATTTTTTGCATTATTAAAAGAATGTTTTGATAATGTGTTTAAAATGAGTGCATTTAACAAGTAAGAGAATGTAATTTTAGCGTAAAGGGTCGCCAGCGCAAACATGAAAATGTAAATGTTTTGAATCTTGATATTTTCCCAAATTTGTAAGAACTCTACATGCCCCTTCATCTTCATTTACTTTTCTAGAAACTCTTTTAATTACGTCCAATATCTCAAGAAGAAGCTCGTTATCAGTTATTGTTAACAGTGAGCCTATGTGTTGTTTTGGAACCACCACAATATGCGTAGACCAATATGGTTTCGTATGGTAATATGCTAAAACGTTGTCAGTTTCCAATATTTTTGTAACAGGTGTTTTCCCACTAAATACTTCATCGCAATAAAAATCATCAGCCATACACCTCACTAAAAACGAGCGCTATTTATAGATTGTGAACATAACTAATAGAACATTATCACCCAATATAACTCACTTCTTTATTTTTGGGTTTCGCACCTGGTCTCGAACCTGCAAGCATTTCCGACGCCCACTCTTTCGTCTTCTTCATTAATTGTTTTTCAATCTCGATAATTTCTTTCGAAACCTTTTTCAGATTAATACCGTATGAAAATTTCTTCTCAATGACACGAAGTAACTCCTTTGCCCCTTTGATACCAAGATACATTGGATGTGCGAACGTCTCTGCTAACAATGCAACACCTTTCACACCCCTCTTCTTTCCAAGTCCAAGTAAGACACCCGAGACACCAACAATAGGACCAACAACACCGAAAATATCTTTCTCGACATTCATACCTTTTTTGGTGTATTGTTTGAATAAGGCTGCATTGTTACTTGTACAAAATATCCTTGGTTTCTCAGGAACGGATTGCAAGCCGATACCGCCCGTCGTGATTATTTCAGAACAGTTGAACTTCTTTGCAATGGTTAATATTTCGTCACAGAACGAGTAACACCCTTCTTCATCAATTGGTTGAATGTCTCCCGTGAGAATTAAAAAATCTCGCTTTTTACTATTCCCATTAAATTTTTTGTACCAAATTTCAATTTTAGGTGTTTCAATTAAATTATTATCACCGACAAACACAGAATGAGGAAATTTGTACGAGAAAAAGGAATATAACTTGACTGCATTCAATTCCTCAATCATAAAATCTGCGGCAATCTTCCCTACGTTCGCAATCCCGGGAAGACCTTCAATGAAGATAGGTTTTGTCAACGTTGGAAGTGTCTTCACCTCTTGTGTAATCTCCCATGTAATCATGGTAATTTAGAATGGGAAATGGTATATAAGTGTATCGAAATCCCCTGTGAGGTTTTCGGGACATCCCGAAATCATAGGTTTCGTTATGTTTGGATATTACACAGCCATGCCATATTCAAAACAATCTCGTAAATGAGAACGATTTTGTGAAACGTATTCAAAGACTTCCATTTCACGAAAGGGAGGGTTAACACCGCCTTCAGCATAATGAACACGTACATTTTGATTTATCCGTCTTGCCTCATCTTCATCGAAAAACTCAATCAATAATGCAACTGCATCAACTATATCACGATCGCAAGTTAGAACAGATACTTTCTCACCATCTGCTGCAGCACCTATCGCCAAACTTGCAAGACCAACATCCGTTTGACTTATACTATCATATACAACATCATCATGATATTCTCTTGTTGTGATTGGCAAATCATGTATTTGAGATTCAACTTCACCGCAGATTTTATTTAAAAGATCCAACGTATTTCCGCCTTCCCCAAACTGATTCCAATCTGAACCATTAACATAAAAATTAAACCTTTTTGCAAGAATGTTTTGAAATCCAATTATTTCATCCAAAACTTCTTCAGTTGATTCCACATGAGGAAGGACTGCTGTATTAAACCACTCCATGTACTCTAGGCCTCGTCTTAAATGACGTTTTTTTCTTGTTAGCCCTGATACGCTTCTAGCTGGGATAATTGAATCAAGAACACCAAGATTATCAGTTAAACAAGTATCCATAATGATACGGTCTGCTCTATCGCGAATCTCGCCAAATACCTTGGAATCTGCTCCACCGATCCATTTTCCATATCGTGAATATCTACCCATAAAAAGCAAAAAAGCCCTTTTCTTTTTAAAGTTGTCCCTAAAAAGAGGTAACTCTTCGTTTCTTCCAAATTATCCACCCTAACAACCCAACAATTAGAACCCAATACCCACCAAAGAACCACGGCGTGCTCCACGGTAATCCATCAAACGCGTAGTTGCTAATTGGCCACAAAAATGGTGTAGGTAAAAAGTCAGCACTATGCGTCAGTAAATCCATTGTCACCGCAATTGGCCACGCAAACATTTGATATGGCAACTCTTTCCCAAGCCGTGCAAAGATGAAAAACGTAATAGCAATCACAGTTAATGACACAACCAAACTATGACTGATACCATATAAGGTCCACACCCAGTTTGGAATTTGATCAAGATTCGGCTTCCCAAATCCCCCTTCAAACAATATTTTATAGGCACCATAAATGAACCACGACATTGTATCAGGAACCATTCCAAACACAACAGCAAGCCATGGTCTTTTTGATGTGTGAAAGAAAATGTAACTCCAAAGCCCATGTGAAATAAAATCCATGTCATTTTAAGAAAGAGGAAATATATAAAATATGCGAGGGACGTGACTTTCGAAAGCGCTATTAACGCAATACTCGAACACGCGTACCCACTAAGGGACAGGCCCCTCAAGCCTGCGGATTTGACCACTCTCCCACCCCCGCACGCTAGCTAGTTATAGTAGATTCTTTATAATAATATTGGAAAATTTAGAGATCAATGACAATAACACGAGCTTCTTCTACTTCTTCTTCAGCACGACGGTCAGACACAATATCATACAAAGGTAATTCTAAGAAAGGACGTCCAGAATCAGATTGCTGCTCCCGTCGACGTAAATAATCATTCACGACTTCAACAGGCACATCATGCCACGGTTCCATTTGATATCCAACCGCATTCCGACCCAATTGTCCTGCAAGAGAACCGTATAAAGAGGGTACTTCCATGGAAGGAGCATCGAGAACATGATAATCTATGGTTGCCATATCCTTACAACCCACAGAACCTACTTAAACTACGTGACACAAATAACATAAAATACACGTAGTTGACACATTTAGACCATGCCCACTAACAACCCAACAACATAGCCAATGATACCTGCACCAATACCCACCATTACAATTTCCAACCCAGATTTACACCAGTTACGGTGCGTGTAATGTGCTTTTGCAAGGCCAACACTAAGTAATGCAACAATCGTTAAGATCATGGCAAGAACGGCAGCATGACTATTACTTAAAAAAACAAACGGCATCACCGGAAATAATGAGCCAATCAAGAAGGAGAAGAACATCGTGAACGCACTCCTTCCAGGATGGTCAAACCGTTCTTCAAACAAGCCCACCTTTTTTTGGATATAGTTGGTGACAAACGTATGATGACTATGATGCTGAAAATGGTATAACATCGCATTTACTTCATCATCATCAAACTTCTCTTTTTTCAAAATCTTTTTCATTTCACGGAGATGTTTCTTCGGATTTCGTTTCAACTCTTTTTTCGCGGTATGTATTTCATGTTCATACACCTCACGTTGCGATTTTGAAGAAAGGTAACTCCCAGCTGACATCGAGAATGCACCTGCGAACATACTTGCAAGTCCCGCCAACACGATCACGCTCGAACCCGCGCCCCCAACATACACACCTAACACTAATCCTAAATTGGAGACGAGACCATCTTCCATCCCAAACACAAATTCCCGCATCACGTCCCGGAAGGCTTTCATTCTATCACCGCCGTGCATACATTGGAAATACATTTTATTTCACCTTGACCACAATCCAATGTACCTGGTTGACATTCCGCCGTGCATAGAACATTTTCACAGTCTGGTGCATGATCCCAATTCACTGCAGTGGTGGCGTGACAACATGTTGCCCAGACACAATCATTATCCTGCTCGCAATATAATTCTGGTGGTATTTGAGGAGCACATGCAACGAGAAATAAAACAAAGACAGACAAAGTACATAGCACCACTCCTCTTTTTTTCATTGTAACGTAAACACCTACGTACCAAAAAACAATCAAAGAATATAAATCTACCTTTTTACAAACGTCTTATCAAACGTCAATTGCTCATTTATTTCCCCACGCAAATTCTGCTGCAGTAGTAAGGGTATTTTTTCTTTCTCATAATTCGCAAGTAACCATGATAATTTCACTAATGCCGTATTTGCAAGCATGTCTTGACCTGGAATAACACCTGCCTGTAGGTGATCTCGTCCTTTACTATACACATTCATGTTAACTTGTCCAAAAACACATTGCGTCGTCATCACCACCACACATCCAGATGCAATAACGTCTTCTATCGCCTTCGCAATCTTTGCATGTATTTTCGCATCATCGTTAGGGACTTGTGTCGGCATATGCCCAAGTCCCGTGCCCTCAACTACTAGTCCTTTCCAGCCTTTATAGAGCAAAAACTGTTCTGGAACCATGTTCACGTGAATTTTGAGTAAACCGACCTTCTCTTCCATTTTTGGTGTCACAACTAATTCTTTTGCCTTCCTTCTATACACATCCTTACCATACGTCACATCCCCTGTCTTATAATTCACAGACGCAATCGCAGAATCATTGACTGCTTGGAACGCGTCACGTCGCGATGAATGTAACTTCGCTGTTTTTGTTCCAGGTAAAATCGCACACGTTGTATCTGAGCTATGTTCATGCATGCAGATAGCGACACCACCAAAATCGGTTTGGGTAATGAAATGCGCTGCACATACAACATTCATCGCTGCATCTGTACTTCCTCTGTCAGATGATCGTTGCGCCCCCACTAATATAATCGGAACGGGAGATGATTCAATGATAAATGATAATGCTGCCGATGCAACCGCTAAATTGTCTGTTCCCATACCAATAATAATACCATCAACACCTTTCTTCACATATTTCTCAATGGATTTCGCAATTAATTCAAAATGCGCAAACCGTAAATCATCACTCCACATTTGTGCGATAAGTTCGGATTCCACGTTGCATATAGATTGTAACTCAGGAAATAATGCCACCAACTCTTCAGGTGTAAATTCAGTTGCAACACCACCCGTTCGATAATCTACCTTAGATGCAATCGTCCCGCCAGTATGCAAGATAGCAATCGTAGGTAGTTTTGCGTTCTTTGTACTAAGGGAGGAGGAAGATGTAGGAACAACTGCTTTTTGGACCACTTTCATCTTCACGATATCTTTGGTGTGAAAGCCCATGTTATACCCATTCTCTAACTTCAACAAATGTGTCTCTTTCTTAGGACTTGGTACAAGAATACCTCTCTCTTCCGTCTCGTGTGTTGTGATGATAACAGTATCTCCTGGTTCTGGCATGTGTCTGTGAGAGAAGAGATAGTTTAAATATGTTATCATTTTGCCAAGCCAGAATAAGAAAGATTTAAAAGTTATAAAGAAATGACTACAAAGGATGAAATGGTTAAAAAGGTTTAGGAAGAGTCCAGAACAACGTTTGGATGAACATCTGGAGCGAATTCTCAAACGCATTGCGAGCGAGCATGTGGTTTTTCAAGAAATAAAAGAAGAGATCCATAAAGTGAAAGAATGGCTAGATGACGCAATGTTAGACCAAGTAGAGAGGAGAAAAGACATTAGCAAAATATTGGAGAATTTTCATAAAGAAAACAGGATGGTTCGTCGTGCTGCAAGAAAAATATATCATGAAGAAGAAATCATTCGAGATGCACTAGCTTCTGAAAAGATCCATAAAAAAGTAGATGGTGATGAATTGCAGAGGAGACTTGAAATAGAAGTTACATCATTACTTAAGGATATTGAAAATTACCGTTCTGAGTTAAGAAACTTGATTTTTAATTTCAAGCATTTTAACGATAACGAAAGAGGTGCAATTGACGCTTTGCTTCTTGAAGTAGGAGAAACAGTAGAAGATGCTGAAAGATGGCTCGCTGCGTTAAGCAGTGATGTTAACCTGGCTCGTGAACTTCATGCCAAATTTATTGAAAATGCTCATTTTGCAAATGAGAAACAAGCAGCACAACTTGTTAAAGAAGGAAAGTTTGATGAGGCAATTCAACTATATCGACACCTTGGAAAACACCAAAAAATTATTCACGTTATTGGAAATAAATTAGATACAAGAAATCTGTTACATTACACATGGAAGCGAGATATAAAAGAACATAATTCGTTGTTACAGTATCTTGAAGATGCATACAAAAACCTTGGCGATTTCAGAAAAGCAGTTTCATTTTTGTTACTTCGAGTGGTTCATCCTCCTCAGAACGAAAATAGTCGAGAATGGGCATCTGAAATCTATAGAACAAAAAACGACCTGATCAACGAGATTGGGTACAATAAGAGTTTAGTATTGATAGCAGAAGAGATATTCGTTGTTAATGTATCACTAAACGAAATGCAACGAAACGTTCTCGCAG
>NZBO01000019.1 GCA_002686315.1 archaeon
GCTGGAATGAAACAAAAAGATGCTGCCGCAATATTGGGTATTAATACAGCAGCAATTTCACAGTATCGAAGTAATAAGCGAGGAAGCAAAATTACCCTACCTACTGAAATAATTAGTGAGATTAAAGCATCATCTCGTCGCGTGAAAGATCAATTTAGTTATTTTAGAGAAACACAACGATTACTACATCATATTCGACAAACGAAAGTGTTATGTCAAGTGCATAAACAAGTAAGTCATGTGCCAGAAAATTGCACACCCGAATTTATGGGATGTTCATTGAAGGGAGGATGTATGTAACATGCCACCTGCAGATGTGAAAACAGTGGATATTAACAGATCTCTCTATGATGACGCAGATGACCATACACCTAAATTTACCGCGAAACCTGGGTTGAATGAAGACGTTGTGCGCAAAATTTCATCGACAAAGAATGAACCTGCATGGATGTTGGATAAAAGATTAAAGGCACTATCTCATTTTGAAAAAACACTTATGCCAACGTGGGGTCCAGATTTATCGACGTTAGATTTGAACGAGATTATCTATTTCATTGATCCAAATGCAGAGGAAAGTACGAACTGGGAAGATGTACCAGACGAAATTAAACAAACATTCGAGAAATTGGGTATTCCAAAGGCAGAACGAGAAGCATTAGCAGGAACGGGTGCACAATATGATTCAGGGATGGTGTATCATAACATTAAGAAATCATTGTCAGATAAAGGCGTTATCTTTGAAAATATGGATGTGGCAATAGAGAAATATCCCGACTTAGTGAAACAATATTTTATGACATCCTGCATTCCTATTACCGACCACAAATTTATCATGCTCCATGCTGCTGTGTTTAGTGGTGGAACGTTTATCTACGTGCCTAAAGGTGTGAAGGTAGAGTTACCATTGCAAGCATATTTTAGAATGAATGCACAAAGTGGCGGGCAGTTTGAACATACGTTAATCATTGTTGATGAAGACGCAGAATTACACTACATTGAAGGCTGCTCATCGCCACGGTATCAAGAAAATAGTTTACATGCCGGATGTGTCGAGATTTTTGTGAAGAAAGGTGCAACGATGCGCTACACCTCCATTGAGAATTGGAGTCGGAACGTCTTTAACTTAAATACCAAACGAGCGATCGTCGAAGAGAATGCAACAATGCTTTGGACCAATGGAAATATGGGAAGTTCGAGGACGATGTTATACCCATCTTCAGTATTAGTTGGAGAAGGTGCGCATTCTGAAAGTTTAGGGATTGCATTTGCAGGGAAAGAGCAAGATCAAGATACGGGCACGAAAATGATTCATGTTGCGAGTAATACGTCGTCGTTGATTAGAGCAAAGAGTATTAGTAAGGATGGAGGTGTTAGTTCGTATCGTGGCTTAGTTCGTGTTAACAGAGATGCGCAAAATTGTACATCACGAGTGGAATGTGACGCGTTAATGCTGGATAAAGAAAGTGTATCAAAAACATATCCTTTCATGAAAGTGGATAATGCATCTGCTCGTGTGAGTCATGAAGCAAGTGTGGGCAAGATTGGAGATGAACAATTGTTCTATCTAATGTCTCGAGGCTTATCTGAAGATGAGGCAATTAAAATGGTTGTTGCTGGGTTTATTGCACCAGTAGTACGAGCATTGCCGCTAGAGTATGCAGTTGAACTGAATAAACTAATTGAGTTAGAGGTGGAAGGATTATGAAACCTGTCACGTATGGCTTAGGAATTAAGAATAGAATGAAGGAGTTTGATGTAGAGAAGTTTAGCAGCATGAGTAAGAATGTTACAAAAGATATTGTAATAAATGAAAATGGTGCGCTTACCATTAACGTACCAGGAAACAAGAACCCCATAGAAGATGTACGCAAGATACGTGTTACAAAAGGTGTCGCGTGTGCGATTAATGAAGAAGTGATGGTAGAGGGATATGGTGCAAAATTAGATAGAGATATCGAATTAGAAGAAGGCGCGACGCTCATATTGAATAAAGTTCTTACTGGTGGTACAGGATATGTGTTTAGTACCAGAAATGTTGTTCTCGGTCGGAATGCGTCACTAACGATATATGAAACTATTACGGACGGAAAATTCATCCGGCATCACACAAATACAACCCTTACTGACAATGCAACGTTGAGGCACAATACCATTTTTCACACGACAGCAGAACATGATATCAAATCTGCGGTGAAAGTTGATGGAACAAATGCAAAGGCACAATTAGTTGCACGGGGTGTCGTTGAAAATAATGCAAAAGGATTGTTTTTAGGTTCAGTGAACATAGGAAAAGATGCAGCTGGCGGTATTGGTCATCAGAAAGCAGATGTGTTGTTGTTAGGTGACAATGCGATTGGTGAAGCAGTCCCAATTTTAGAAGTGGAGAATGATGATGTTGTTTGTAGTCATGGTGCAACTATTAGTAAGATTGACGATGAGATGTTATTGTATGTTATGTCAAGGGGTGTTTCTTTAGAGGATGCGAAGAAGGTAATTGTGAATGGATTTTTGGGGGTGGAAGAATGAGTGTAGGTCAAGAAACGAAAATTGTACAAAAAGATAGCGTAGAACTTCAAAATGATACAACGCTGTACTCTCTTGAAAGCAGGATTTTTGGATGTGCCACTTTCTTTGCAATTGGTATTGCCATTCCAGAATTGCGTGAAAATTATGGCACTATGATAGGGTATATGGTAGCCGGTGTTGGTGTGCTTAATTGCATACCCGATAACCTTTCAATAGTTGGCACAAATAAGATGAGCACAACCTATAAAGAAACATTGATTCACGGTTTAGGAATATTTCTTTCAATGTATAGTGGAGAAAAGTTTCGGCAGGTGTACGATATTTTGAACCAAGGAGGCATGGTATGAAAACAACCATACCAATACTTTCAAAAGCAATCTACCTAGATAATGCAGCAACGACACAGAAGCCACAAGTAGTCATAGATGCGATGAAAGAGTATTATGAGAATTATAACGCGAACGTGCACCGTGGCATCTATACATTAGCTGAGAAGGCTACCGTTGCATATGAGAAGTCACGAGATATTGTGGCGACATTTATTGGTGCGAGTAGAGAAGAAGTTGTGTTCACATCTGGGACAACTGAGTCGATTAATGTCATTGCACGAATGCTTGAACCGACTTTGAAAGAAGGTGATGAGATTGTTATTACCGTCTTAGAACATCACAGTAACATGGTGCCATGGCAGCAGTCATGTAAGAGAACAGGAGCTGTGTTAAAAGTAATTCAATTAAATAAGGATAATGAAGTTGATATAGAGGATGCGAAGAATAAGATTACAAACAAGACGAAAATCGTTGCGTTTAGTGGCTATTCAAATGTGTTAGGTGATGTGATTGATGTTACTGCATTATTGAAGTTAGCGAAAGCAGTAGAGGCATATACCGTTATTGATGGTGCACAATTGGTACCACACAAAAAAGTTGACGTGAAAAAAATAGATTGTGATTTCTTTGCATTCTCAGGGCATAAAATGTGTGGTCCGACAGGTATTGGCGTATTGTATGGAAAAAAGAAACTGCTTGAAGAATTGGAACCAGTTCTCTTTGGCGGCGAGATGATTGCAACCGTTTCACAGCAAGATGCAACATGGGCAGACCTTCCACACAAATTTGAAGCAGGCACACCAAAGATCTGTCAAGCCATCGGATTAGGTGTTGCATGTGATTACCTATCATCCATACAATATGACAAGAAAGAACAAATGCTTATTGCGTTAGCGGAATATGCGAAGATGGAATTAGCAAAACGAGGCGTTACCCTCATCAAAACAAAAGGAAGTATCATTACATTTACGCTAGACAACATCCACCCACATGATATTGCAGAAGTGTTGAATAAATATACCATCTGTGTTCGCGCAGGAAATCATTGTACCATGCCACTACATGACGTCTTAGGTGTGAAGGCAAGTGTTAGAATCTCGTTGTATCATTATAACAGCCAAGATGATATTGACAGGTTACTGGAAGGAGTAGCAAAAGCACAAGAGGTGTTCGATGGATCTTGAACTCTACCAAGAAAATGTGATGGATCATTACAAGAATCCGCGAGGGAAGAAAGTTATGGAGAATGCAACATTTTCATATACAGAAAATAATCCGTTATGTGGTGATGAGGTAACATTTTATGTCAGACTTGATGGAGATATAATTGAAGAGATTACGTTTACAGGCCATGGATGCGCGATAAGTCTTGCTTCTGCGTCCTTACTAATTGAATATTTGAAAGGGAAAGAAGTTGATGCCATCAAGGAAGTAACAGATGATAAAATCAAAGCGTTACTTGGCGTGCCCATTTCACATACAAGAATTAAATGCGCATTATTATCACAAAAAACAGTTCAGAAAGGATTGGAGGAATATAATGACACTCACAATTAACAATCTTCATGTAGAAGTGGAAGGGAAGGAAATAATTAAGGGGATTACACGAACTTTTTCACCAGGGAAAGTGCATGTTATCATGGGACCGAACGGTGCTGGGAAAAGTAGTTTGTTTAAGGCAATGATTGGCCACCCAAAGTATAGTATTACAAACGGAACAATCAACATAGATGGAGAAGATATTACATCCCTTCCTGCGGACGAGAAGGCAAAGAAAGGGTTATTTTTATCATTCCAACATCCAGTCGAGATCCCGGGAGTACGGTTAGGGCATTTCTTACGAACGGCGTACAACGCACAACATCCTGACGCACAACTAGGTGTATTAGACTTTGCCAAATTGTTAACTGAGAAACGAGAATTACTTGGTATTAGTAAAGAATTTGTGAAACGGTCATTGAATGATGGGTTTTCCGGCGGAGAGAAAAAACGTGCAGAAATGTTACAATTACTTGTGTTGCAACCAAAATATGCACTACTTGATGAAACAGATTCTGGGTTAGATGTAGACGCAATTAAACAAGTGGCGGAACAGATTAAGATTGTGCAACAAGAAAGTAACATGAGTATCATTGTCATTACACATTACAAACGATTCCTTGATTTTTTAGAACCTGATACGGTAGCTGTGATGGATAAGGGCCAGATAGTGATGGAAGGAGATGCTGCCTTAGCAGAGAAAATTGAGAAGAAAGGATTTGGAGGGATAGAATGATAACCACGAAAGAAGATCTCATTCCTCTCTTTAAACAAGTGGAAGATCCTGAGTTACATATTGATGTCTGGACGTTAGGGTTAATTTATGAATATGATATTGACCAAGAGAAAAATGTGAAAGTCAAGATGACATTCACGACACCGTTCTGCCCATACGGACCTGAATTAGTAGATCGTATCAAAGACAAAATTGCAGATGCAGGCGGGAAAACACTTGATATCGAAGTGACGTTTGATCCACCATGGCAGCCGAGTGAGGAGTTACGAGAAATGATGGGGATGTAAGTACTTTTATAAACATTAACAAACTTCTTTCAAACATGACTGACCCTATCATCGAATTTGATCATGTTTCAAAACAGTTTGGTGATAAAGTTGTGTTTGAGAATGCCAACTTCACCATCCAAGAAGGAAACATAGTGGGAATTGTTGGTCCCAGCGGGATGGGAAAATCAACGTTATTTCGTCTTATTCTAGGCACACGTAAACCAACAAATGGAACGGTGCGAATTGCAGGAGAGTTATCTCATTTTCGCAAAAAGGTAGGATTCGCGAGCCAGGAATATTCATTTTACCCGGAATTACATGTTGAAGAAAACCTTCGTTATTTTGGAAAAATGTATAACATCCCGACGAAGACGTTAGAACCCCGAATTACCAAATTGCTTGACTTAGTACAGTTATCACATGCGAGAAAAACAAAAGCAAAAGATATTTCTGGCGGCATGAAACGACGGCTGGATTTAGCATTAGCGCTCATCTCAGATCCTAAAATATTAATTTTAGATGAACCAACAACGGGCTTAGATGTCGTGTTACGTGATGCTATCTGGAATGTAATAAGCACAATTCATAAGGAAGGTACCACAATTCTGGTAGCGAGCCATGATTTAACGGAGATTCAACATTATTGTAAATCGGTGTTATTTGTGCTTGATCGAAAAATACATACTCAAAAAGAAATGGAAAAAATAGCAAAAACAAGATCGAAACATTTGGAAGATGTGTTTAGGAGGGTAGTTGATGTTTCGTAGATTCAGAGCGTCCATTGGAAAAAACGTGAAAAACCTGTTTCGTAGTTGGACAACGCTTAGTATAATTGTAATTGGACCTCTAACACTCTTATTTGCATTACTTATTGGATTTAGTGATACGGGATTCCACCATATCGAAATAGGTATTGTAAGTGAACAAAGTGGCGTACTCAATACACCGTTTGTCCGTTCGTTAGAAAATACAGCTCGATTTAGATACTACGAAACGACAGAATGGGAACGATGTATCATTGATGTGCAGCAGCAAGATCTTCATTTATGTATCGAGGTGAGAGGATCACACGTTGATGCGTTCTATGACCCTGCACGGGAACGTGTGTCATTAATGTTACTGAGCGAGATTAGAAATGCTGTTGAAAAGCATAAAGAGGATTTACTTCGAACTCAGACACAAAATTTTCTGAGTGATGTAGGTAATACAGCGTCCTTACTTGATAAAAGTGACGAGTTTGCAGGAAGGTTGCAAGGGGATCTTGATGACGCGGAAGATGACCTTCAACTTGCCCTTCAAGACGTACAGCAGGCACAGACAGACATCGACGGATATATCGTAACGTTACGTCAACGACGGCAGAAAGTGCAACGTGCAAGTACCGAGTTAGATCGAATTTCGCGGTTGGACATTGCAACAGCACGAAACTCGTTAGATGATCTTGATTGGCAATTACGTGGAATGCAAACGATTGCGCAAAATCAGCAAAATTGGGTTGCCTATGATGCCATCTCCGATGCACGAGCCGATCTCACAGAAACACGGAACGCACTATTTAGAGCCGAGACGGAACTCAGTTCGGCATCGAGGGAAGTCAAAAATGTGCTTATTGAAATTGATAACGCGATCGTCGGCTTACAAAACGCGAAGACAAAATTATATAACGCCGAATTGAAAATCCGTAATGCGATTGACACTATTGACGATCGCCAGAAAGAACTTCGCTATCTACGTCAAGATGTCCAGAATGAAAAGTCGAGATTAGGAGGTATCCAAAACACGGACGTGAATCAGTTAGTACGACCAATCGAGTTGAAAGTACAACAAATTGTGTACGAGAAAGAGAGAGTATGGCAATGGAAAGGAGATCTTGCTGAAGATCGTGCAGATGCCACGTCTATACAGGTCTGGAAACGGTTTGGTTCCACTGAATCACTTATCCCCACAATCCTCGCACTCCTCGTTTCCTTTATTGCAGTCATTCTCTCCAACATTGTGTTACTTGAAGAAATTCATTCGAAAGCATTCTTACGAAACACGTTAATTCCAGGAAGCAGGTTTGCCTACATTTCAAGTATCTTATTTACAACAGTAACAGTAACTTTTATTGAAATGTGTTTCTTTCTTCTTGCAAGTGTCTTTGCGTTTAACTTACGAGGATTTGGTCTCAGTTCGATCATTGCAATCTTTTTGATGGTTCTTATTTATTCCGTGATTGGATTGCTAATCGGGTTTGTAGTTAAAAATAAAACAACGTCATTGTTAACATGTGTGTTTTTATTGTTGATAAGCATTTTGCTTGGAGGTGTGTTATTTCCAATTGAGAGAATGGCCTCCTACATGCCATTTATTACCATTTTAATACCTATGACACCAGGAATTTCTGTAATTCAGCAAGAGTTGTTCCATTCGGTAGGATTTTGGAGTTTCTGGTTACATTTCATTATACTTGGCTTTTATAGTATGATTGCACTTTCGACACTTGCAATTACTGCTGCTATCATGAAATGGCGAGATTGATTTTTAAATAGGTTTTTAAACATTAACTGATTAGATCTGAAGGTGGTAGATGCACATCAAGATTTAATTCAAAAGTACAAAGAGCGTATCGAAAAAGAGTTTGGACAGGCATCACCCACAGAGACGAAGGTATCTTCCAGAGAGTATACGGAATTTAAACAAGAATTATACCCTACTCATTTCTCACTATATGAAAAAGCATGTAACTTTTCTGAGAATCTCTTAAAACTAAAAGTTGACGGGAAATCGGCTGCGAAATATCAAAAATTTATTGATTTATGTCATCTTAACGTCACGCCTTCAGGTGTTGTGTCATTATCAATCATTCTTCCATTAACAATTATGATTGTAGGCGCGTTAGTATCGTTTGCGATCTTCCAACTCCTTTTTTTCGTTGTGTTCTTTTTATTTGCAGGATTACTCATGATCCCAGCATTGCAGAAAACACCTGAATTTATGGCGAATTCATGGCGGATGAAAGCAAGTAACCAAATGGTGCAAAGCATTTTTTATCTTGTAACCTATATGCGTCATACTTCTAACTTGGAACGTGCCATTCAATTCGCAGCAGACCATCTTGAAACGCCGTTAAACCTTGATTTTCGGAAAATTTTGTGGGATGTGGAAACACAGAAGTTTAGTACGATTCGAGATGCAGCGAATGCATACCTTGAAAAATGGAGTGAATGGGAGAAAGATTTCGTAGAATCGTTTCATCTGGTGGAGTCCTCGTTGTTTGAATCTGTGGAGGAGAGACGACTTGCGTTACTAGATAAATCGCTTGATGTTATTTTAAATGGCACGTATGAAAACATGCTACATTACGCACATGGATTGAAAGCGCCTATGACAATGCTTCATATGCTAGGTATCATTCTGCCAATATTAGGATTGGTTATATTACCTCTTGTTGTAAGTTTTCTTGGAAGTGGTGATCCGTTCACAACAACAATTTACATCTCGATGCTCTACAACGTCTCCTTACCTGTAGGGGTGTATTATCTTGGACGAACCATTTTATCAAAACGACCAGGAGGGTATGGTGCGGCAGATATCTCGAAGAAAGCAGGGGTCAAAGAAGCACGGAATGTTGCGATTCCGCTTTCAAAAGCATTCGTGATTCGTGTTAATCCCCTTTATTTTAGCATTATGATCGTTATTGTCACAATCATTATTGGTCTAAGTCCTCTTTTATTTCATACATTCGATCCTAATTTTGATATTCCATTCGGTGAGAATGCTGCATTTCTTGATTATATTTGTCCGCCATGTGCGGAAGGTGCTGCTGCCGGAACATGCGGGGAAGGTTGCTCACCAGATTCGCAAGTAGGACCATATGGTATTGGCGCATCGATGTTATCTTTGTTATTGATAGCAGGTATCGGTGCGAGTATCGGAGTATATTACCGTTTACGTTCCAAGAACGTTGTTAAAATCAGAAATCGAACGAAAGAATTGGAAGATGAATTTTCCTCCGCGTTATTTCAGTTAGGAAACAGGTTAGGTGACGGGTTACCTGCAGAGATAGCGTTCTCGAAAGTAGCCGCCACCATGCGCGGATCAACGTCTGGTGATTTTTTTAATGTCGCGGAGAAAAATATTACCAAACTTGGAATGGGATTAGAACAATCGTTGTTTGATCCGAAAGTAGGTGCAGTTCGAAGTTTTCCATCTAAAGTAATTGAATCAT
>NZBO01000020.1 GCA_002686315.1 archaeon
AAGGAGAAGACACAATTCCTGTCGAAATTACGGTAGATAAAAAGGATCGTGCACCGTCGTTAGATATTAATTATGATGATGTAACAGTGAATGAAGGGGAAGAGTTTACCGTGAGAGTAACAGCAAGTGACCCAGACAATGACCCATTAGAATTACGTGTGACAAATTTGCCTACAGGAGCAGAATTTCAAGACGGCGCGTTTGTATGGAATCCTAACTATGATACTGTCATGAATAGTTCTGCAGGGTGGTTTGAATCTATTATTACCTCAACAGCATACACAAACAAAAAATTTAGCAAACAGGAAAGTGTTGTATGGTTAGAATTTATTGGCAGTGATGGCGAGTTGGAAGTCGTTCATCCAGTAAAAATAACGATTAAAAATGTGAATAGAGCGCCTGAAATTGTTCGATTCTCACCAGTTGATAAACCGTTAGTAAAAATAGGTGAACCTGTTTTATTAGAGGTAGATGCAATTGACCGAGATGGTGATGAGTTAACATATGAATGGAATTTCGGTCTTGGAGAATCTAAGTTAGGTGGCACAACCAAAGTTGAACGAATATTTGTGTCACCAGGTTTAAAAAAAGTAACTCTTACAATAAGTGACGGTGAGCAAGAAGTGGAACATACATTTTCAATTAGGGTTTCTAATGAACGGGTAGCTGTCACAGAACCTATCAGTGAAGCCGTTGATCCCTATGAGTATCGCGTTTACATTGTTGACCATAACGGTGTGGGGCAATGGGTTGATCCGTTTGAGTCACGAACGTATGTAATTCAGCATTAAGCATGAGGGGATTTATTTCTACACTTGCATTATTGTGTGTAATGTATTCTCCCCTACATTCTGCTCAGAGAGTAATTGAAGAACATGATCATAGAGATCATCCAGGTTCGGCTACGCAGGTTCAAGACAATTCTTTTGAAATATATTTGCCAATCCCTTTTAGAGAAATTTTAGAAATAGACCCTTCGTTTGATATAATAGATCCAGTGGTAGTGCTTGACCCATCCATCTGGGATTTAACACATAATGAAGAGCCAGAAGAAGCAGTATGTTCATGGGAGAATGAGTGGTTTAATATGGATCTTGGAGGAAGTTATGTCATCACACCAGAACGAACATATCAAGGAGGAATGTTACAATATCACATGAAACATTCTTGCAGAAATACCAGACCAGGTTCATTGGATCATTTACTTGAATCTGGAAGAATTACGTTTATGCTAAATGTTGGTTTTAAAGGAGAGCTTACAAAGGGACGTGTAGAACGTCACGAATCATTTAATATGGAACAGATTCCACAAGAAATCCCAATCCCCGATAAAGCAGGCGAGTATAGTTTGCAAGATGTTGATCGAAGGACATACGTTGATATTAGTTTGTTTTTGGGCAGAGAATTTGCATATTTTCATGCAAATCTGTATAACGATGTGCCATTGATTGGAGATGGAAAAATTGGGTTAGGGTCACGTGCGTTATTTGCGATGAATCTTGGTATTCGCGGTGGAGTTGAGCAGATACGATACCGCGATTTCACAACAGGTGAACGCATTGATGTACCTCGAAAATTAGAGAATAGCTATACTGGTTTTCTCGGGGTTGGTTATCAACAAAAAATAGAACTTAACTTGATATATGGCCAAGGTCTTTTTTTTAGTGTAATGCCTGCGTTAGGTCTTGGGTGTGAATTTTTGGAAGCATCATGCTCAAGAGAACTACGGTTGTATGCTGCTGCAGGGATTAATGTAGTCTTGGACCGTTAGGGGAACAAAGATTTAAAAAGCTAAAATCCCTCAAAAATGTATGGATAACGTCGAGAGAGTGGCACTTGAAACCCTGCAATTGGGCAAGCAAGCGATCGTGTTTGTGGCAAGCAGGGCGAGTGCGGAGAAGACTGCCGAAAATATTTCTAAGTTACATACTGCAGCGGAATTAGAGTTAGAACAAGACATTTTATCTGCTGTTGCAAGTCCCACAAAACAATGTAGAAGACTATCACATTGTATCAAGAAAGGCGTGGCATTTCATCATGCGGGCCTTACCAATAAGCAGAAAGAAATTATTGAAGATGGATTTCGCTCTGGGAAAGTTGGCATCATTTGCGCCACACCAACACTTGCCGCAGGGTTAAGCTTGCCTGCATTTCGCGTGTTAATGAAATCGTTGAAACGATATTCGGGAAGTTGGGGTATGAATTGGATTCCTGTACTGGAATATTTACAGATGGCAGGACGAGCGGGCAGGCCTGAATATGAATCTGTTGGGGAAGCAATCTCGTTCGCGAGGAATAGCACGGAGAAAGATGAAATTCATGAACGATACATTCTTGGTGAGGCAGAGGATATTTCCTCAAAGTTAGCGGTGGAACCTGTGTTACGAACCTATTTATTATCTCTTATATCGTCTGGCATTATTCGTGATGAAAAGACCATGAATGGATTTTTCGCAAAAACATTCTGGGCACATCAGTATGGTGATATGCAAGAGTTACAAGGAAAAATGCAACGAATGCTTGCGTTGTTGGAAGAGTGGGGGTTTGTTTCTGTCACTGGTGGTAGTAGTGGAATGTTTGTTGCAGCATCTGAGATGAATAGTGTCAAAACAATTCGGCCAACTATGATTGGGAAACGAATTTCAGAATTGTATCTTGATCCTCTTACAGCGAGACATCTACTTGATTGTATGACAAAGTATAGAAGTGAAATTTTTCCGATCTTGCAAATGATTTCTTCTACGTTGGAAATGCGACCTCTTCTCCGTGTGAAAAGTAAGGAACAGGATATGGTACAGGAAGCACTTGGAACATGGTATAATTCATTATTAATGGATGAACCAAACGTCTATGATATTGAATATCCTGAGTTTATGAATTCGATCAAGACAGCACTCTTTTTTGATGCGTGGATCAATGAACATAACGAAGACTATCTGTTTGAAACATTTGGTATCCGCCCGGGAGAAATTCGCATGAAAATTGAATCGGCTGACTGGTTATTATACGCTGCGTCAGAGTTAAGTAGATTACAAGATCAGCATGAGATAGTTCGTGTGCTGCAAAAAGTTCGCGTTCGAGTAAAAAATGGTGTGAAAGAAGAATTATTGCCATTATTAAAAATGAAAGGTATCGGCCGAGTTCGAGGACGGAAATTGATTGTGAATGGGATTCGAAATTTGGGCGATGTGAAAAAAGTTGATATTGCGACGTTAGGACAAATTGTCGGGAAAGCGCTTGCATCATCGTTAAAAAAACAAGTAGGTGAAGATGTGGTGGTGATTTCGCCAGGGAAACGGAAAGGACAGATGAGTTTAGAAAAATACTAGTATTACTTCAAAGTAGTCAAAACTTAGGAACATTTAAATAAAATAGGGGGTTTTAAGAAGATATGAGTGAAAAATATACATTTCGAGCGTTAGGTTCTGCAACGACAAGTACAGGAAGTTTTCGTATTGGTTTCTCACATAATAGTGTCAAAGGTCTCGAAGGATGTCTTAGTACAGTACGGCGTGGCACACATGATCCAGAAAATGTCCTTACTTTTGCAGGAAGGTTATATGATAGCGCGAAAGCTGAAGCCCTCGAGCGGGTGCGAACTAATTCAGTTGGAGGAAATGAAACTGTCATTGATATAGTCTTTGAATATGGTTCTGATATACCTAAAACAGTATCGGGAATACGAAATGTTATGGAAGGATTATATTTTAACGCAGTACGTAACGGCGAAGGAAGTCTTGAAAATTTAGAACAACAACATAAACTTGCGACAACATATCTTACTGAAAAAGGAGAGACAAAAGTTCTTGATCAAATTACCAGGGACCTCCAAGCAGCGAGAAATGTCCAAGAGGTAAAAAGATTACATGCCAATGTACTTAACAGCATAATAGGCAAATCTCCTGAACTGATTCAAAGATACATTGCCAAAAGGTTAGAAGATGAGTCCACGACAGAACGAGAACGGAACGATTATACACGGATCCTCGAATATGCACAAAGTATTGAACGAGTACGGAGAGAGACAGGTCCAATACCAGAAGTAGCACCTCCATTCGATAGTTTCGAAGGACCAAGTAAGAAAGATATTGACCGAGATGAAAAAGGAGCCACTGTAGCTAGTGCTGAAGATGATCCATTCCATCCCAAGAATCCAAATAATAATTACGGTTCACGTATAGAAAAACTTGACCCTCTCGCTGTTGAAACAGAAGACATAACGAGAATGCAAGACGAGAGTGGAAACGTGTATGGTGGTATTGTGAAGAAACCAACGCCGCCACCAAAAGCGAGACCAATTCCAGAGCAAGAAAGAGTGACAGATACGGGTGAAATAGATCGAATATTAACTCGGGAAGATCTGAATAAGACAGCACCATATGATCCAATTGATGATAATGCTTCGGTACAAATTGGAGATGTCGGAATGCACCTTCTTGCAAATGGCATCGCGAATGGTATTGTAGCGGAAGATGAACCTGCACCTTCACCTGAGAAATATCCGGTTGATCTCGAAAGTGTTATTAAACCGGATGTAAAACCAGCATATGGTCACGAAAAGAAATTCCCTAAGTTAGTGACAGATATTGTCGCACCGTCGCGAGAAAAACCGGTTCGACAAAAATGGGGAAGCCGTCTTCGAGCAGGACTTGGAAAAGTTGCAAAAGCGGCAGTCGATAGAGGATATTCACTCGCAGCAAAAGTACGAGATACGTATAGCCAAAGAAAGGAAAGAAAAGCAGTAAAAGGCACTACATCAAAATTACGGCCTGGATGGGGAACTGTCGGGTTGGTAGGGGTACTTGCAGCAGGCGTAACAGTCGCGACATTATACAAATCAAATAATACATCAAGTGCTACTGCAGGAATCAAAGCTGATGCGGCTGCGCATGCACACGTAACAGATTCTTCATTAGAGAAAAAATTGGCAGACGCAGGTGTTGCAGTCACCTATGATGCGACGCCTAAAGACAAAGGAGAGGTAGTTGTTGTACCAGTAACAGTAACACCAAAACCTCTTCCACCACCATTACCGGTTGAATTGGATGACTCTGATGTTGAGATAGTTGGTGATGCTGATAAGGTAATCACATACACAATAAAGGTTGGAGACAACTTGTCAAAAATAAGCACAAAACTAGGAACAAATTGGCGAACTTTGTATGATCAAAATAAAGAAATCATCGGAACTAACCCAAGTCTTATCCGGGTTGGAAAAACAATCACGTACACGCCAACCAAGGTCGCTTCAAAGAAAGATGCACGTGTGATTCGGATAACACCTCCTGAGAATACCGATATAACACCACTTACAACACCGATACCAGCATCTGTATTGGTACCGGGAACACAGACAACTGTCTATGAATCATCTCGTGGTGACACAATCGCAACAGCAGCGGAAGCAGTCTTTGGAAACAGAACATTCTCTGCAGGACGGTTAGCAGCACGTATCCTAAGACATGAGGGAGAGGACGTCACCAATGGAAAATTGATGATTGGTGAAAAGATTAACGGAACAATGCTGAACGGGAAAGTCGATTCAGTACGATATACAATTACAGATACTGGCGGTAAAGCAGAGTGGGAATTACTTAAAGATTTGTCACTCCAATACAACTTATCAACCACAGATGTAATAAGAATCGTCCAAGAACGAAATGGACTATTTAATTTTCATAATGGTAATATTGGCCAAGAAATTGACATGCCTGTAGCAGAACTACGAGCCGAGGAAGCAAGACAAAAAGCGCAGCGACAAGCGAGGGCGTTAGGTAGATGAAGACAAACGGTAAATCGGCACTTCGAACAGTTATGTTTATCGATCTTGTTGGATATACCAAACGAACGTCACATTTAAGCCGAGATAAAGTACATGAATTACATGACATTTTCGATACCTTAACCATCCCCACTTTCAAGAAGTTTGATGGACGTATTGTGAAAAAGATGGGTGACGCATTCTTAAGCACCTTCAAATCTGCAACAGATGCAGTTCTATGCGGTATCGAGATGCAGAATAAATTCATACAATATAATACACAATTCAAACGGCGAAAACCGATACAAGTTCGAGTTGCGTTACATACCGGTGAAGTAATCATGCGAGGTAATGATGTCTATGGCGATGCGGTGAACACGGCAGCACGAATTGAAAGTATCGCGAAAGCAGATCATATCGTTTTTAGTGAGAGTGTTTTCGCGGCAATGAATAAAAATGAAGTGCCATACATTCATCTTGGCATGAAAAAGTTTAAGGGACTTCGATTTCCCATTCGGATCTTTCGAGTGAAAAGGCAGTATGACAAAATTGGGCCACGTCGGATTCGAAAAAGTAGGTTTGTTAACCGAATAAAGTTTGTGGGTATGATGGCGTTCATTGTTGTTATGATTTTGATAATTTTGTATTTCTTGTTTAACAGATTTGGGTTATTATAAAATAAAAAACAAAATCACTGGTAAGATTAGACAGCCCATCAAATGATTCTTGCCGACACCCCATGAACTTACCACGATACCTAATGCTGTTGCCGTTCCTAATATTGCCAAACCGATAAGCCCATCGAAGTAGAGCGTTAACAACGTAATAAATCCAATGATCGACCAGACGATAAATGTATAATTAATTTTGACGATATACGTTGCAAAAACTTTAGAGATTTGGAGTGCAAGAAGTACCGCAATCGCGCCAACAATAAGTGCAACTGCCAAGAACATAATGATTTGTGATAATGTTGTTTCTCCCAAGATTGATTGTACTGTAATGATCGCACCATTTCGAGCCTTATCAAGCACATATAACGTTGCAATGCTAATCACCATGTTCGCAGTGTTAATACCTCCCACTAATGTCAGAAACCCTTCATCGCCGATATCCCCCACGAAACTCGTTGCAACGATGGCTGCTTGCGACGAACCAAACCCAGGTAAGAATGCAGCGATGAATCCGACACCAGAGGCTGCACCTACCGCTTTTCCCAGATTTTTGTTTGAAATGGTAAGTGGTTCGTCATGGTACTGATATGGGATGCTAGAGTGTTGAAGTAAACTGACAAGCAAGATAGAAAAGCCAAATAAACCCGATAATAAAGGAAATAATGGCTGTTCCAGATTTGGAATGCTGAATATTAATAAGCCAAGAGATCCTGCAAGAAAGAAGGCCGCAGTACTTGCAAGCCGTTTCCCCTTCTCTCGCATGATAAGAAGAAACATAATACCAATAAGAATGTAGCCGATTGATTCTTTCACAAGCGGGTAGATAAATTCCATACCGTACATGAACAAGGGGAAGAGAAGAATGCCTGCCAACAATGACCCAAATGAGCCCATTAACGTGTAGACAATGGCATTATGTCCAATACCTTGATGCAAAAGTCTATGCCCAGGTAAGACGTTGAGTGCCTGTGCTTCATCTGGTGCACCTAAGTAGATACTTGGAATTGAGTCAAGGAATGAATGTGTTATTGCCAAGCTGATGATGTACACGGCAATGTTAACGGGAGAGGTTATCGTCAATAAAAGAGCGGAGAAGGACAAAACGAGAACCGAAATAAGATTAACATGAATTCCTGGAACTAAGCCAGTAATGACACCAGACAGAATACCAAGAATAAGTGCTGTGAGGACTTCAAGGAATGGCATGTGCACACAAGAGATATGGTCTTTTTATGTATTATGCGTCTCGACGCCTCTTTACCAAAATGTTGTTGTTACAACCACATTGCCACAGCCACTAATAAAAGTACAGTTGCAACAATATTAAACACGAATGCAAAAATAAATTTTTTCTTATCAACATGGAAATCATAGAGTCTATTAAGAGAATGACCACCCCATAACATTATTTTTTTTGAAAAAAGGGATTGGATCAAATTTACTGTAAATAGGAAGAAGAACAAAAGCCAAAGGGAAATTCCCGTAACAAGATTAAATGCTGTGGAAAATTGAGTTGGAAACAGATTGAAAAAAAAGCTAACAGTAAACAACACAAGTAGTAAGATGAAAAACCAAAATGCAACCCCACTCATCCAAAACTGATGGGCTTGTGAGATTGATAGTGCGTTAGATCTTCGATTTTTTTGTAGAGCGATTATTTTTTTGTATTCCACACTGTCCTTGCCATAATGAGTTCGAATTTTATTTATTGACTCTTTTGAGATCACTTATGCAAAGGAAGACCGTAAATTTAAAAATATTGCTATTCTAGTGTTTTGCTATAATAGGTGTACAAAAAGCGTCTTTTTAGAGTGATGTAACAAAAACCTTTTTAAAACAAAAGTGATTTGTTATAGGAAGAGATGGTAGGTGTTGCAGGAAACTTGTTTATAGAGCTAGGTATCGTGGTAATACTAGCTGCTGCAGGCGCATATCTTCTTAAATTACTTCGGCAACCACAATTACTTGCGTATGTTCTTGTGGGAGTGTTGTTAACACCGGTTCTGCGGATAGTAACAGATACAAGTATTATTGAATCTATGTCCATTATTGGAATTGCGTTCCTTCTATTCATTGTCGGGTTAGAAATGGATTTGTCATCTCTCAAAAATGTTGCACTCGTCTCATCTCTTGGAAGTGTCATCCAAATCGTCATATTATTTATGTTTGGCTATCTCGCTTCTATTGTTCTGGGGTTTATGAGTTTGGAAGCAATGTATATCGGATTAATGATTGCATTTTCATCAACAATGGTCGTCTTGAAACTCTTATCCGACACGAGAGAACTGAATACACTTCACGGAAGATTAGCCATTGGTATTTTGCTTACGCAAGATATCGTTGCGATCTTTGCATTATCAATCTTAACATCAATTAATGGATTTAACGCAACCATATTAGGATTAGCGCTTGTGAAGTTTGCCGCAATGTTCGCGATCGCGTACTTGTTAAGCAGATTTGTATTCCCAACCATCTTTGAATTTGCCGCAAAAAACCAAGAGTTGTTACTTGTAAGTTCGCTTGGTGTCTGTTTTGTGTTCTCTCTTGCATTTTACTATCTCGGATTTTCCATCGCGATTGGTGCGTTCATTGCAGGGATCGCGCTTGGTAACTTGAAGTATAATTATCAAATTATCGCAAAAGTCAAAAGTTTGAAAGATTTTTTCGCGCTTATATTTTTCGTCTCGCTCGGAATGGGCATCTCACTTTCCGTATTTTCCGATATGTGGCTTGAATTAATCATCCTTCTTGCAATCGTTGTCTTCGTGAAACCCTTCGTGATTATGACCGTCTGTTCATTGTTTAAATATACAAAAAAACCGTCTTTTTTAGCTGCAAATTCACTTGCACAAGTAGGAGAATTCTCCTTAATCTTGTTGGCGCAAGGGTTAGTTCTGGGACATGTTTCGCAAGAATTGTTCTCCCTCACCGTCATTGTCACCATCATTTCGATCGTTATCACCTCGTACACAATTGAGTATGACGAACAGATCTACAAATTTTTGCAGAAACCGTTAAAATTGTTCGACATATTTACAACGGAAGGATTAGAATATTTACCTCGAAAAACCAAACCTAGTATCATTTTATGTGGTCATAACAGGATTGGATATAGCATCCTTCGTGATTTACATGAAGTGAAGAAGAAAGTCCTTGTCGTTGATTATAATCCAGAAGTAATTGCAGAAATGGTGCATAAAGGATTTCATTGTTTATATGGGGAAGCGACGGATGAAGAGATCATTGAACGAATGAATTTACGCCATGTGAAAATATTTATCTCAACAATCCCATTATTAAAAGATAATTTGCATATCTTACGCGAAATTAGAAAAGTCAATAAACGAGCAAACGTGATGATTGTCGCACGGCAAGTGGAAGATGCGTTAAAATTGTATGAGCATGGTGCCAATTACGTTATTTTACCACATTTCTTAGGTGGAGANCATGTCTCACACATCCTTACTAAGATGCGAAAAAAGAAAATTGATATTATCAAAGAAAAAGATAAACATATCAAACATCTTGAAGAGCGAAAAGGCATGGGTCATGAATTGCCAAGTGCGCATCATTAGAGAAGTGGTGACGCCAGATACAAGAGGCAAGTTTAATATAAAAAGAGTGTTATTTCACTTCTATGAACTTTCAAAAGATCCCCCCATTAGAGAATTCGACGTGTATTCTCGATATCGCGTTTAAGAAAGCGAGAAAGAAAGGGATGCAAAAAAATCTAAAAGGTAACTGGCTTCAAATTATTCGGCAGAAGGAAGCATTAAAATTAGATATCGTCCGAGACCAAATCGTGCCACGGTTGCATAAAATCACTGGTCAATTTCCTGATGTAACTATCATGAGTTCATTCTATCAAAAACTGATGAAATTAACACTTGATGTAGACCTCATGCGACGCGCATTGGCAACTGTTGATTGGGGTATGAAACAAGTTAAAAAGTTACAAAAAACATACGTTTCACAAATATTTAAAGAAAAAGAACGTGAAGAAATTAAAGGAATCACAAAGAAATTTTATGGCCGGGTCTCATCTGTGGTAAAGCAGCTCGATCCTGCATTTGAAGATTTAGAAAGATTTCGAAAAATCATGCTTACCTACCCAGATATTAAAGACCTTTATACCGTCTGTTTGTATGGATTTCCGAATGTTGGAAAAACAACACTTCTCAACAACTTAACAGGGACAAAGGCGAAGATTGCAGCATATGCATTCACAACGAAAAGTATCAATGCAGGGTATATTGGCAGAGGTGAAGAGAAAATACAAGTCTTAGACGTCCCTGGAACACTTGCACGAAAAGATACAATGAATAAGATTGAACTGCAGGCAGAATTGGTAATAGATGAAGTTGCAGATATGACCATCTATGTCTTTGATTTAAGTGAATATTGCGGAATTTCCGTGGAAGAACAGGTACAGTTATATGACAAAATTAAGAAGAAAAAAGATGTTTTAGTGTATTTAAGTAAGAAAGATTTGTTGAGTGACGAGATAGTATCATCGTTCAAAGAAAAACATTATTCTGTAGAAGAGTTGCAAGATCTTCTTCAAAAAATACAAAAAGAGCGTGAAGATGAAAACATTAAAAAGGATTGATGTATTTCCTACTTTTGATGTTTGAAAAAAAGAGAGATGTCCCCCATTTAGTACGTCGTGAATTACCATCATATGCAGACATGGTTCATGACGATCTTGGTGCAGTGCAGCACAAATTAACATCTCTTCGAGAGAAATGGGCAATGGAAGATATATATATTCCTCGTATTCGAAAACCAGTAAAGGAGATACCTCGACTCAAACGTCCAATCAGATTGCAAAAACCAGCTCAATTAGAAGAGTGGAACACAAAATTAGAACGTGTCAACCTTAAATTAGCGCAACTTCATTCTACAACACAAGAAGAAAAATTACAACATGCAATTACTGAACTAGAACTTATTCAAGAACTTTAATTTTACATGAACATGGAAACTTTTTTGCTGCTCGTGCAAGTGCTTCCTTTCCTAATTTAAGATGTTCTTTATTTATTCGAACTTCCATCAACGTTTGACCTTCTTTCACTCGCGCTGCGCAACTAATAGATTTTCCGTAGGACTTTTTCATACCTGTACTCATCCGGTCAGCCCCCGCACCACTTGCTAACGGATTTTCTCGAAGAATGTGATGTGGATAGATTTTGATACGTAAATGGTATTCCTTATTTGTTCCTTTTTCAAGCAATCTGTTTGATGTTTGCCGTGCTGCTTCCATACTATTATGCCTGATATGCATGGAACGTTTGGAAAGAAGTTGAATTGTGGTATCGTACTCTTTTGAGGCATTCCCCATATCAAACTTAATAACTTTCATGTGCGGTCGACCACCACGAACAAAATTTTTCTTTGTATATTTACTAATTCGTGTGTACGGTCGTTCAAGTTTCTGATACGCACAGTTTTTTCTTACTTTTGCCATAATTATCGGTTTTTGAAGGGCATTTTTAAAGCTTTCGGAAATAAAAAAGTTATTTCTAAACTCCCAAAAATCATAATTTTTGCTCGCTTTCTATTCATATGAAGCTAAATCTAATGGAAAACAATATAAACCTTCAAAATCTTCCAGATACTGATGGATGTTAAAAAAGGGTATATTCAAGCGTACGTGATTGTTGTGTTATTGTTAGCATTTCTCACGCTCATTAACGATTTTCTTGTCATTTTTGAGAGTGGCGTCGAATTTCTTGGAGATCTTGTTGGAATCCTGACAATTCTCTTTTTTGTGTACAATGTTGTTACGTTAACACAATTCATCCATGGTAGTGCACCAAAAATGTTATTGATATTACCTGTTTATTTTGTGATCAGTATCAGTATTGTCTTTATTCTTGGTTTAACTCTTGGAATATTGTCCAAGTTAACCGCAGGCGTGATTCTAGGGTTAACATTCCTCAGTATCCTAATGTCATTCTTTGAGATTGGATTCACGTTGTGGTTAGTTACAAAGTTTGATCCAGAGAATTCATAACCCAGGTAGTAAAAGATGTATTTGAACCAATTTCCTGAGTCAAAATGCATGGTGTTTCATAAGGATGTATCGTTTCAAGTTCTTTTTTCGCTTCCTCGCCCATGAGAGTTTTACAGACAACCATAATTTCATCTTCTTCCTTTAAATTACCTTTCCAGTTATACATAGAAGTTGTAGGCGTCATCGTCGCACATGCGATCACATTTTTCTCAAGTAAATGAAGAACCATTTTTCTCGCTTGCTCTTTTGTTGACACGGTTGTATATATTAATATCATCCTACATCTCCTCGGGTGCTTCAATTCCAAGTAGTGAAAGACCATTATGAAGCACTTGTTTGACTGCTGCAACTAATGATGCTCTTGTTGTAGTTAATTCTTGATCATCACCCATCACCTTACATGCATGATAAAATTCATTGAATGCTTGTGAGAGATCAATTAAATATCTGCACAGAATATGTGGTCGGTATTGTGCTGCCTCTGCTGCTCGCTCAGCAAATTTTTCTAACAGTGAAATGACTGCTGCTTCCTGTGACGTTGTTAATAGAGCATAATTTGGTTTCCCTAGTTTGCCAACCTTCCGCAAAATGGAGGCGGCACGTGCATGTGTATACTGAATGTACGGTCCAGTTTCACCTTCAAATGAAATAGATTCTTCAGGATCGAAGATAATATCCCGTGTTGCATCCGTTCGTAGCATGAAAAATTTGACCGCGCCCGTACCAATAAATTCTGCCCGTCGTTGTTTTTCTTTCTCTCTTAGCGAGGGATACCGTTTCTCCACTTCCTTCAACGCAACTGCATTCATTTCATCTAAGATATCATCCGCATCGACCACTGTTCCTTCCCTCGACTTCATTCTTCCCGAAGGTAAATTCACAAGACCGTAACTAAGATGGTATAAGTTCTTTGCAAATGGCCGTTTTAGTAACGCCATTATTTGAAATAATTGTTTAAAATGTAATCGCTGTTCTGAGGCGACGACATACACCATCGTATCAAATTTATAGTCATCATACCTCTCTTGCGCAAGGTACATGTCCTGTGTTATATAGATACTCGTCCCATCTCCACGAAGCACAACTTTATCAGATAAGTTGTGTTTTTCAAGTGGGGCAATAATAGCTCCTGTGTCATCTTTCATGAAAATACCTTTTCGAAAGCCTTCCACTGCCACGTCTTTACCATGCTCATAATGATTTGATTCATAATAATCTTTGTCAAAATGAACGCCAAACCGTGCATATGTTGCGTTGTGTCCTTGCAATACCCAGTTATTCATTTTTTTCCAAAGTGCTCTTGTTTGTTTGTCTTTATTCTCCCACTTCACTAACATTTTTTGGATGTCATTTTTGAGTTCAGGATTCTTTTTTTCCTCTTTCGCGTACCGAACGTACCAATTACCCACGTAATGATCTGGTTTTATGTCTGGTTTTGCACCCTTTCCCCATTTTTGGTACGCAAGCATACTTTTACAGATATGCACACCTCTGTCGTTGATGATGTTGACTGGGATTGTCTTGTTACCTTGGAATTGAAGAAGATTAACAGCGGCAGCACCAATCGCCATGTTCCGCACATGACCTAAATGAAGCGGTTTATTCGTATTTGGACCACAATATTCTACTACTATTTTGTTTTTCTTATTCGCTGATCCGTATTTCTCTTTTCCATCCGCAATGGACTCGATTGTGTGTTTTGCTAACTCTGCTTTGTTCAGGTAGAAATTGAGATATGGTCCTGCCGTTTCACATTTTTCAATATATTTGGGCAGTTTGATTTTGTTCTTAAGTTTTGCTGCTGCCTCTTTCGGGTTACCATCTAACTTAAAACACGGAAACGCGTAATCACCCAACTTCGGATTTGGTGGAATTGAGAGAAGGTTGTGAACATCTTTTTTGGTAAGGGTTGTGTTCTTACTAATAAGCGTGATTATCTTAGCTTTAAACGACATAGTTTTGAGAGAAAGAGGAAGTTTATATAGATTATGTTCGAGAAGTAATAAAGGATGTGTTTGTCGTATTTAATTATATAGGTTGTACAGATGAGATATGTATTTAAATGATGAATAGGTTATGATATTTTTGATGGTTATTACAAGAGGTGGTTATAATGGATGTTATTTCTATGCAAGATTTTAGTAAGGAACAGATAGAATCAGTATTGAATGTCACGGAAGAAGTAAGAAGCGCGATTCATGGTAGCAAGAGAGATCGACAATTTTTCCGTGAAAAATATGGAACCAGAGTTACAAAACTCATGAAAAAGAAAAAGGTTGCAACATTATTCTGCGAGAATAGTACGCGAACTAATTTTTCATTCCGATTCGCGACGAGGAAAGCTGGAGGGTGGGTAGAAGGTTTCCCTTCAGACAGATATACATCTTTAGGAAAAGGAGAGACGTGGGCTGCAACTGTTGAACAATTTGCAGGATGGGGCGTTGATGCAATAGTCATGCGAAGTAAAATAGAAGGTCTTCCACGATGGACTCAAGAAACATTACGAGAGTATAACGTCGCAATGCGAGATAAACATGAACTTCTAGGAAATCCATATGCTTATAAAACCCCAATCGTCCTTAATGGAGGAGATGGACGAAATCAACATCCCACTCAATGTTTCCTAGATCTTTTTACAATGCGTCAATTAGCTCGATCTCAAGGTAAAGAATTAGATGGGTTAGAAGTAGCACTTCTTAACGACTTAAAACACGGAAGAACAAATGCATCATTAATGTCCGTTGCACACCACTTTGATTGGAAATTACATCTCGCATACCCAGACCGATTTGGACCACAGAAAAAAAGATTACGTGGGTTACAAATACATGGAATAGAACCACATGACCATGGAACTGATTTCATGGCAGCCATGGATGCCGCGGATATCGCATATCATTCACGACCACAAAAAGAGAGAGTAGGAGCAGGAGAAGATCTTCTCACAATAAAAAAATTAGGGCAAATTACAAGTGCGATGTACGATCAGCTAGGCGATAATGCACCCTTTTTAATGCATCCGCTTCCGGTTGATGCTGCGACATTTGCAGAAATTGCACCAGATATGAAACGACACCCTCTTAACATGACAGACGTTCAATCGGAAAACGGATTATATGTCCGAATAGCATTACTTGCATTAGGTTTAGATGTTGTGCACGATGATGTATATCATAGTACGAGTCCGTTTCATCTACGAGAACTTTCAATTAATGTTAGGGACCTAAATTCAAATCCAAAACACTTAGAAAATCCGCGATCTGGATACGTTAGTGATGCAGGCGTTGTCATCGACCATATTCCTGCTGGAATGGGTAGAAGATTAGAAGGCATTTTAGGGTTTGAGCATACTGATCTTCCAATTGGAGTTACACGTAACTTAAAAGGTGAAGGAGGGGAAAAAGATATGATCAAAATAAGATGTACCTACGAACCAACAGAAAGACAATATGAGGCGATGGCATTAGTTGCTCCTGGCGTCACAGTTAATTTTATTGAAGGAGGGAAAGTTGTTCGAAAAGTTCAACCCGTTTCTGGAAATTATGTAGAAGGTCTTGTAGAATGTGGAAATAAGTCTTGTGTAAGTAATCTGCCATATGAATCTGCACCATCCCGTCATCATCTAATTCAAAATGGATCCGAAGGATATGACTTAGAATGTCGGGATTGTGAAGTTGTAGACACAACACAAAAAGCGCGACATAAAAACAGATTTATCTACCTCGATTCAGCCTAAACAATCTTTTCTTTCTTTCCTTTATGTAATACAAACGTCTCAACTGTACCACCACAGAAGGATTGAATTAAGTTGGCTGTTTCTTTCATAACAGCTTTTAATTCAGACGCAAGAACAGGTGGTAAGACAGGGATATGAATCAATGCAGAAGTAGATTTAGCAGACAATTTCATCTTGGGACTTTTCCAGTAATCTAACTGCGTTCCTAATACAGATGAACCATCTTGATGATATAACGCTCCTTTCTTCAATGTTTTAAGAACACCAATTCGCTCCCTACCTGTCGCAACAGAATATGTAAATTGTTGATCTATCTTACGAAAATTATCTGCAGAGATTGGAAGGACGTGACGTAACGACATATAATTTGTTAATGAGGTGACGGTATCGGATGCTGTAATTGATGTACGTTTCAACATTTTCTTGATTAACGATTCAACAGACGTGTGATAATGATGTGCTTTTTTCCCTAAATGCGCTCGTGCCGAATTCCATGGCGATAGCAAATGGTGGTTATGCACTGTTTCTTTGTTAAACGTCAGATGGATGTAGCGTGTCGCATCTTTCAATAAATGACTTGCTTCCTTCTTCTTTGATTTGTTATCAATACCAGTTGCAAGAATAAAGCCTACACGCAATTTGGGATATTTCCTAAATACCTTTGGTTGAATTGTGAGTTTCATTTTTTCTTGGAAGGTAATTTTGAAAATGTACGAACCCGCCACCTCGTTATTGCACGCCACATTCGTTTAAATATACCATGCCGCTGCCGTGAATATGTGATACCTTTCGACATGTTTAACTGATCTAAATCGTAGCGAATATCTTTCAAGAGAGAGACTTTTTTTCGTTCATAATGTACACGAGCAAACAAAAGAATCACGTAAATACCAAACGCACCGCCAAGAATTAAACTTGCTTTCTTGATAAAAGGTTGTACTACATCTATCAACGTCTGAATACTTGCATCTAACACTGCCACCTCTGCTACCATACATGAATTAAATTTTTGAGGTATTTATAGGTTTGGGTGGTGGTTATTCTTTTTTTATCAATTTAACAAGAAATTTATTTACTTTTTCCTGATATTCTAGGGCATCGTTTTTGTTACTAAAAGATTTAGACCAAATGATTTTTTCATCTTGAATTAATTTATTCAAAAATTTGCAAATTTTAATTTTAGAAATACCTTTGAATCGATTACTTTTCCCGGAAACTTTTACTTTTGTTATAGGACCGCCTTGATCCAAGAATTTTCGTACACTTTCTCTTTGAGTAATGCAAATCCCAGAAATTTCACTCCAATTTCGATTATCTCTCTTCATTTTTGCACTTAAACCAAGTTGGGTACATAATAGAATAAGATCTTTTACTAAAGAAGGATTTGTTTCTGAAATTTTAATTTCACATTCAAACTGAACTTGATAATATTCATAAACTCTTTGTCCTTTTTTGTCCAATTTATGTTTTAGTTTTATCGAGGGAGAAATGCTTCCGTCAAAATCAAAGTAGGTTCGCAGGAAAAGCCACTGAAGTTCTTTTGTTTCATTGAGTATGAATTGTAAATTAGGTTGTGGAATCTTCAAAAATTCTGCTTTTGAAAGTTTTCCTGGTGTTGTATTATATTCGGGACAAAGAGAATATAGGGTTGGAACGAATTTAACACTATTAAAAGTTGAAATCAGCAATCTTTGCTTCGAGCTTGGAGCTGTAGATTTCCTTGTCTTGATATCTTTTCCAAAGAGTTCATAACAAAGATATCGAAATAATCTATGCTGATCCTCTCCAAAGTGTGAAGTTGAAAGTCTAATACTTCTGGGCTTCCCTTTGTGTTTATACAAATGACCATCACTAAGAACTAAAGCAGCTAAAATTTTGTGTAATTGTTCCTTACTTAGATTTTTTAATCCTTCCATTCTTTCTTGAAATCCCCTCTTTTTAAATATTTTTCTACGGTTCGAAAAGATAAGACCAAAATCTTTAAAAAGGGATTCGAGAATGAGAGAAGTACATTATAGCCCCGTGGTGTAGTGGACTATCATGGTCACTTTGTGTTCATGGTCAATTCATCGTGCCCTTTGGACTCTGGAAACAGAGAAAGAGAGGCATGGACCGCAGAGAGATTAAGTCACGACTTAATTCCAGTGGAATTCGAATCTGCGCGGGGCTACTTTTCTTCCTACCATTTTATATACATCCAAACTATCCTCCCTTAAAAGAGGTGTATATTATGTTAGACTTAATTACAGGACTTACAATAAAACATGGCCATTTTGCAGGGAAGGTGGGCTTCCACTTTTTGTGGAAAATAGCGTTCGTTGCATTTGGTATATTCTGGCTCGTGATGATATTCAATTGCTTGCAACGAGATTTCAAGAAAGATGTCGATAAAGTTGCATGGATGTTGTTACTTGTGTTCATTCCAGTTGTTGGCGCGTTTCTCTATTTGTTCTGGATGTACTTTGGATTGAAAAAGAAAGGGAAGAAGAGGAAATAGATTTTATTTTTATTATATTTTATACAATCATACAAAACCACTAGGTCCAATATTTCTCAAAACTTCCTTAATTTCATCAATTACTTTTTGTTGTTTTCTTTTATCAGACATACGAACAAAGTGCATAAGCAAATCAATTAATTCCTTTTCCTTCATACAGTTTAAAACAAAGCCATCCGTTACAAAATAAAATCTAAATCCTTTATACTTCAACTCTCTTATAATAACTCCACCGACATTTCCAACAGTCTTACCTTTCGAAGGAGATTCTTCCAACGTGTATAACAAATCAAGAATTTTGTTTGCTTCAGATTTTGAGAATTTTTTCTTTATCTCAAGAGCAAGAGATCTCACAATTGTAATACGAACCATCTTACTCGTTTATGAGCTTTCGTGCTTCATCTAACGAAAGTGCATCTTTAGATGAAAGTAATAATTCACGTAATTGGTCTTTCACCGCAATATCATACAACCGCATAACAATCGTATCGTATGTGTCTTCTTTAGAACCAAATGTACTGATTAAACTTTTCGTTTTGTGTGATAATTGGATTGTTGTTGGCATTATAATAGCTATAGCGGCCATAGTTTATAAATTTATCGCCCATATTCGAAATCCCCCATAATAATCCATGAGAAGGAATGTTTTTGTTAGTCACTACGTAGTGACAATTTAACCAAAAACTTTATAAATGACTCCCCCATAAGATACATATGAAAAAGAAGATGTTAGGATTGGGTGCAGTTGTTCTTGCGGTATTGGCGTATACATGTTCATATCAGCCTAAAACAGTTGAACGTACGCCTACAAAAATAGAGAGAACATACGAGAAAAATACTTCTTTGAGAATAGCAAAGGAAACAGTATCTCCTAGAGCTGATACAAGTCCAAAAGGTAGACATGCACAATATTCCTCATACAAAGACTATGAACGCCAATCAGAGGACGCTGTTAAAAACGCACTCAAAGCTGTCACAGGTGTTACCACACAATGTCTCCAAATTAGAGGATATAGAGATCTTATACAACGATTAGATCGAAAAAATGGAGAATCATATGATCTCAATAGAGAAGAGATCGACGACATTCTTGAAACATATACTGGAAGAGTGGAACTTGAATTAGAAGATAGTGATGTTAACGAAGTTGAGTGCAGGGGCAGAGAGCTATCAATCTTCTTGCATGAAAAGAAAAAAAATGCAGACATCATGGCATTTTATGGATTAGATGACGATAGTAAATACCTTGCATTGATTAACAAAATTGCAGAAACATCTCCACGGAAGGCCAAAGTTACATTAAATCTACGATTTTCAGACCGTGAACATCATGCTGATGATATTTACGCCCTACAGGTAAGATTACTTGAAGAGACCTTAGATGAGTTTGAAGCAGTAGCGAACGACCTAGGACAGAATGTTCGAGACTTATTTCGTGCAAAATTAATAGGAAATAAAATAGAGACTAGGACACTTGCTGAACGTACAGAATTAGATGAATCTATAAGATCAGATGCAAGAAGATTGAATGAACGAATACAGGAAATGCTACAGAAGATGTAACTACGCCTCCTTCTTCCCAAATCTCTTCTCAGGTTTCACATACGTCAACCCAAGTGCACGATAAATAGAATGTTCAGTCTTCCCTGCAACCCACTCTCCTTCTTTCGTCGCTAACCTATATTCGTTCAACGTCATTCCTTTCTTCAACGCAATTTTTCGTAATAAAACATTATGTTGCTTATTTCCTGTAAAATAGAGGAATGCAGCACCCCATTCCTTCCCTTTCACAACACGTAAATCGACTTGTAATCCATTTTTCAATCGTACTGCAGATTTTTTCATACCTTTGTTGATAATCTTGGTAACATCTTTCATAGATGTAAAGGCATCCATTATTTTTTGTACGTCATTGGAGACAATAAGCACATCAAGATCACCAATCGTCCCCTTCTTCCTTCGAAACGAACCTGCAATGTCTACCTTTTTCACACTGGGAAATTTGAAGAAGTACGCTTTAATCTTTCTTGCAATCGGTTCCACGTCTTTATAGAGAAACCTACCTGTGTGCACTTTCCGTAACTCAATACCATCTAAAAATGTTTGTTCGGACTTTTCACCAAATCCTGGAAGGTCTCTAATCTTGCGTTTTGCAATTGCGTTCTCTAAATCTTTTACATTTCTGATCTTTAATTTGTCATACAAGACTTTAATTTTCTTAATACCCAAATTAGGAATTGCTTTCAGATTCTCAATATCAATTTTGCATTCTTTCTTGAGTTTGGTGTAATATTTAAGTTTGCCAGTCTTCAGAATTTCTTCAATTTTTAATCCGATATGCTCCCCGACACCAGGCATATCGTACAACTCGCCTCGTTTGTAAATCTCTTCAATATCTTCCGTTGAATTTTCGATAGTTGCTGCAACTCGTCTGTACGCTTGTGGTTTGAATTTAACTTGTTGTAGTTCGAGAATGTCTGCGATGTTAAAGAGAATTTGTGCAACGAGTTGGTTTTTCATGGTTATGGTAATCGTTTATGATATTTAACATTTTGCCAACATTTATTAAGAGAAAAATATTAGTAGCCATATGAGAAAGAAGAGGGTTGTACTTGAAAAGAGAACGTTCTGGATTAGATTTAGAACACTTTTTTCACGATGGAAACGAAAACATCGACGTAAGAGATATCCTAATTTGGAAGAGATCTATGAAGAAGATCCGTCTTTTCAAAAACTAAAAGTGAAAGGGAAAAAATTTATCACATTTGATGAATTACAGGAAGGGTTGAATAAGCGTGCTGTGAAGAGAAAAGTAGTTAGTAGAAAGAGAGTAGTAAAGAAGAAGCCGGTTACAAAAAGAAAGAAAAAAACTGTGCAAAAGCGTAGAACCAGGGAAGTGACCAAAAAACGTGTTTCAAAGAAAAAGAAACGAAAAAAATAATTCTAATTACATTGCTCAGTAATATCCTGCAATGTAACTTTAAAATCAATCCGTGTTATGTTAGGATGTCCGATTGATGCACTTTGCTCACCTTTAGATATCGTGATGACTTGCTCTTCAATAACCACTCCGCGATTTTTCTTGAGTAATGCCAACGGCAATTTAACTGGTTCGTCATTACAATATTGTGGGAACGGCATTAATTTCCATTCAATCGCGCCAGCAGCTGTGTAGGTTCCTTTCCCTTTTGTTAGCACGACTTCCTCGCCATCAGTTGTAGAGAACGTTGCTTGGTTCAACGTACATGTTTTGGTACATCCAACAACTTGGTTAATTCCGCCAATTTCACCACATTCTCCGTCGATACAAAACAATCCTTGCGCACAATCAGTGTTCGCGTTACATTCACCTTGTGGCGCTGCAACAACTGGTGCCGGTGTCGGGGTTGGTGCAGGCGTCGGAGCCGCTGGTTCTTCTAACGGTTGCCCGTCCACTCGACGTACTTCATCTTCAAATTGAAGAGGAGAGCAGGACACTAAAAAGATTGTGAGTATTCCACATAAAAGTAATAATATTTTGTTCATAATGCACACCTCGTAATGAAGGAATGGGAAGTGGTTATTATAGTTTATGGTAGTTGAGTGTATTATGATATAATAAGGAAGCTACACTTTCTCTAAAACATACATGTATTGTTGAATTCCTTTTTGTTTTTGATCTTTAAGATAGACTTCTTTTAGAATCCTAAATTTTTTGAATAGGGATAAAGTTGCCTCTTTTGAGATCATATAATGATTAAGATAATGAGGATTAAATTTAAAGAGTAAATCGAAGATTTCAGTGAGGTGACACATGATAAGATTTGTATAAAACTTATCGATAACGAATAATTTTCCTTTAGGTTTTAATATTCTGTAAATCTCATTCACTACATCTTCTTTTTCCTTAATGTGATGTAACCCATTTCTTATTATAACATAATCAAAATAGCTTGATTTAAGTTTCGTACTAGTTACAGAAGATAAAACTAATTTGACTCCCTGTAACTTTTCTTTACAAATTGTAATCATTTCTGAAGAACCGTCAACACCCGTCATCTCCCCTACTTTTCCTTTCAATAACTCGATGGTATTTCCATGGCCACAACAAAGATCACAGACTTTTATTTTAGTACCAAGCGTAATATTTTGTACAATGAAATCATTGAAAATCTTGGTTCTTTTTGACTTTCCTTTATTAGCATACGCCCTTGCTTTCTTGCCTTCAATCAATCCTCTGCCCATGCTATTAAAAAGGAATAATTCTTCTTATAGTTTATGGTAGTTGAGTATGTGGAAGTATAATACACAATCTGTTTTTTTATTTACTAAAAATAGTAAAGAGCCTACATGTTTCGAAGTTTATTCTTAAACTTCTTCTTAAACCAATTATCTAAAAAAGGAATATATTTTTTTTGAATTTCTTTTGGAAGTCTGAAGAAATCTCCTTCCACAACCTTTCTGCATCCGTCACTGTTACATTTACACTTAATTTTCCAGCTAAAATTCGTATTATGAATTGGATAATCAAATTTGACAGCATTAATTGAATAATCAAAGAAGATCTCTTGTCCTTTTTTTATGTCCTTCATCGCATATATTTTCATATTTTTAACATAGACGTTTGGATCGCATGAATGATTAATGTAATATTCAGGATCTCCCATGAAATAAAAGTGATCAGCGTCATAATTATCCCAACGTTCACTTTTTGGAGTGATATGTTTCGCATCCTTCCGGTGAACGATTCTGCCTGGAATGATTCGAAGAATTAGAATTCCTTTTTTGAAACCCTTCTTAGCATAAGCTCCGAAACCTGTTCTTCCTGATTTCTTGATTTCTATATCTTTAAACATTTGTAGACATTGGTCTTAAATATTTAAATAACTTGCGTAAGGAGAAACTCTACCATCCCTCGCAACCTTTATAAAAACCTCAAACCAAACACATACATGACAATTGAGTGGCACAAAATCCAGGATAAATGGCAGCGAGAGTGGGAAAAGGCAGAGTTAGGAAAAGTAACGACATCCAAGAAACCGAAATTTTTCATGATTTTCGCGTACCCTGGCGTGTCTGGATTCTTACATGTTGGACATATGAGAGGGTTCTCGTACACAGACGCTATCTGCCGGTATGAGCGGTTACATGGAAAAGAAGTTCTCTTCCCTGTCGGTACACATGCATCCGGGAATCAAGCCATTGCCTTTGCAAACAAAGTCAAGAATAATGATGAAGAGTGGATCAATTATTTGAAAAAAAACGGCTGTCCTGAATCAAAAATCAACGAATTAACAACAGCGGACAACATCATTGAGTATTTTAATGATGTCTATGTGAACGAGTACTGGAAAAAGTTTGGATTTTTATGTGACTGGGATCGATTCACCTCAACAACCCATAAAGATTATGAAAAATTTATTCAGTGGCAATTTCGAAAATTACAACAACGTGATTTACTAGTACAGAAACCATACTTCGCAACTGCGTGTGTGGTGGATGGTCCCGTGGCAGTTGATCCTTCCGAGACTGACTTATCAAAAGGTGGCAATGCAGAGAAACAAGAATACACGTTACTTAAATTCAAACTGGGAGATGACTACCTTATTGCTGCGACGCTACGTCCTGAAACAATGTATGGACAAACAAATCTGTGGATTAATCCGAACGGAAAATATGTTCGGATTCAAGTGAACGGTGAAAATTGGATCGTCTCGGAAGAAGCTGCCGAGAAATTGAAATGGCAGAAAGATGATGTGATGCTTCTTGAAAATATTGATCCCGTGAAACTTATTGGACAAACGGCGTTCGCACCATTCGTCAATAAAGATATTATCGTTTTACCCGCGCCATTTTGTAATCCTGCTATTGGTTCTGGGATCGTCACAAGTGTGCCAAGCGATGCTCCTTTTGACTATGTGGCCTTAACAACATTACAAGAAGATCACGAAGAATGTCGCAAGTACGGACTCAACCCGGAAGAAGTACAACGAATCCCGCTCATTCCAATCATCAAGTCGAAAGGATATGGCGATTTCCCCGCCCAAGAAATCGTGCAAAAGATGGGAATTCGTTCACTAAATGATCCAAAGTTGGAAGAGGCGACGAAAGAAATCTACAAGGTAGGTCATCATACAGGTGTGATGCGTGACAATTGTGAAAAGTTTGCTGGGATGAAAGTGGAGCAAGCGAAAGAACTCATGAAAGCAGAACTGCTTGAAGAAGACAACGCAGATATTTTACATGATTTGAGTGAAGAAGTTATTTGCAGGTGTGGTAACAAGGTAGTAATTAAACGAATTGATGATCAATGGTTCATTAAATATTCTGATCAAGAAATAACAGACAAGACGAAAGAACATGTCAAAAGTATGAACATTTACCCTCACGAATTTAAAGAACATCTTCCAGGAATATTAGATTGGTTCGCAGATAGGGCATGCACCAGACTTGGAAATTGGCTTGGAAGCACATTTCCGTTTGATGACACGTGGACAGTTGAACCAATCAGTGATTCGACGTTATATCCATGTTATTACATCGTCTCCAAATTTGTGCAAAATGGAACTGTTTCGATAGGAGAGTTAGATGAAACGTTCTTTGATTATGTCTATCTAGGAATAGGTGAAGGGAAAGAGTCATGGAAACCGATTCGTGCTGAATTTGAGTATTTCTACCCACTTGACATGAACCTTGGCGGGAAGGAACATAAAACAGTGCATTTCCCCGTCTTCCTCATGAATCATGTCGCGATACTTCCAAAAGACAAATGGCCGAAAGGCATTTTTGCAAATTGGTGGGTTACTGGGAAAGGAAGTAAAATTTCGAAGAGTAAAGGTGGTGCTGAACCAATTCCAAATGCGATTGCAACATATGGTGTGGACGCAATGCGGTTGTATTACGCACATATCGGCAGTCCACATGTTGATGTTGTGTGGGATGAATCAGTTGTCGGCAATTATAAACATGCGTTAGAACGGATATATTCACTTGTTACGGATGCACGAGAGAAGCAAGGATCTAAAAGTAGTATTGATGTATGGCTTATATCGAGGTTACATGAACACATACAAAGTGTCTCAGAGAAAATGAAAGAATATAACTTGCGTGATCTCGCAAGTACTGTCTATTTCACGATGCAGGATGATTTTCGATGGTACCTTCGGCGAGGTGGATTTCATAAAAGTACCATTGACGAATTCATTGAAACGTGGTGTGTCCTTATGAATCCCATCACACCTCATCTAAGTGAAGAAATGTCGTTACAAGACGGATTAGTATCTGTCCGAAAATGGCCAGAAGCACGCCAGGACAAAATTAGTCGGAACGCGAATGCTGGTGAAGCTCTGCTTAAAGTTGCAATGGATGGGATGCGGAACGTGATGAAATTAGCGAAGATTGACAAACCAGAGAAATTTACATTATTTGTCGCGGAAGGGTGGCTATACCCACTCTTTGAGGTCCTTAGCAGAGAAGTGAAGGTAACACGCAACGTCGGTGAAGTGATGAAAAAAGTGCTTGAGCAAGAAGAGTTAAAAATGAAAGGAAAAGAAGTGAGTAAAATTGTCATGAGTATCGTGAAAGATCCATCAAAGTTACCACATTTCACGCTCTCACAAGAAGAGGAAATTGATCTTGTGAAGAATACGATACCATTCTTAGAAAAAGAATTTGGATGTTCTGTCGAGATAGGTGATGAACCAGATCATCCTAAGGCGAAGTCATCGATGCCAGGCAAGGTGGGAATTTTAGTAGAATAATTTATGCTGGAGGCAGAAATTCGTGACGTGGTGGTTGAACAAGAAGAGCTTCCACCTCGAAAAAATCAGTAGGATATGAAGCAGCAGGTTCTGTTGTCTCTGCTTCTCGGTGTGAAGGTTGTACGCGCTCAATAAGCCTGTCAAGAACTTTTACGATATTGGTTGGGCTTGGTCTCCTAGTTGGATCTGGATGAAGACCTGCACTAACCAGGCGTTCAAATGGAAGATATTCAGTGCCAAAAAGAAACCGAACATTATATCCTAATTCCTCGTTCATCTGTGCTTGAAACGTCGCCATGACCTTCCTATGTTGTGCTGGCGAATATTCATTCAATGCAAGAACAATTGCATCTAAATTCTCATTCACACCAGCAATTCGTTCGTTATAAGACTGACCTGTTACCAATTCATAGAGTAAGGTAGATAATGAATAAATATCAAATGAAGGTGTTATACTTTCTTCCCGTACCGATTCTGGCGCCATATAATGAGGCGTGCCAAGAACCTGCATTGAATGAAGCTCCTCTTGTAACTTGAAATCAAGACCTTTCTGCAAGAAAGCCCGTAGTGGTGATCCTGGAAGTGGAACCATCATACCTAAATCACCGACTCGCCATTTCTTCCCGTCATAAATTGTATTATCCCATTTAATATCACGATGGATAAGACCAACATTATCTTGTGCAAAATACTGCAAGGCTTTCGCTGTATCACGTAATGCTTTCAAAACAACAGAAAGAGGTTTATCATTGTTCAATGCATGCACAAGATTCGAACCGTATTTATCCATGTAGACTGCTGTATTAGGTGTTCCTTCATGTTCGAAGGGTACAACACCATATGTCCTAATGACATGTGAATGTGTAATCCGTTTCCCTATTTCTCCTTCAAGAAGGAGACGTTCATTGAAATCAGCAATATCGTTAGAATCGAGATCCATACGACGTACTTTAAGCGCATGGTCACCACCATCATATACTACAGCCATACCACCTTCACCTAATATATGAGTGTATTCTCTACCTCTAACTGTAATGGGTTCTCCTTGCTTTGATGGATTATAATGCATTGCCATATCTCCGAGACAAAAGGTCTCCGTTATAAAGTTATCTTTCATTACTTTTAAGTGATTACTTTAAATAACTTCTGTTGATTTTGCCAATATATTTATTAAGAAACTCCTTAAGAGTGATTACTATGTACACATTAATTGGAATGGGTGGCTCTGGAAAGGTTTATGATATAGGAAATGGAGAAGCGGAGAAGAAGATCCATATTTCAAGAAAAGGTAGGTTACAAAGATTTTATGGACATCATCAAAGAAATGCTGGTGAAGATGGACTTAATGTAGACATACAAAGATACACTGGAGATAGTCTTCATGTAGGAACAGGAAATGAGATAGTCTCCATTGCACTTAGCGAACAAGATCATCAAAATTTATACAGATATGCCAAGGAAGTTACAATTGGAAGTTTTTTTACACAAGCTCAGCAAGATAAGACACCGTTCCACACCATACATGCGCCAAAATGCACTGAACTCCTAGGTTATACACTTCGCCTTGACGAACATGGTTTCCTCTATGGTGTGCTACGACAACCCTTAGTACAAGGAAACCTTCTTGAACAGTATAATGAATTTCGTCGGTTACAAGAGACAAATCGACAGAAAGCAATAGATGTACTCTCTACCTTAGAACAACATATAACACGACGGCATGCACTTCACATTGTGAATGAATTAGCAGAAACAATGTTATATTTACATCGAAATGGAATCATGTATTTGGATGCAAAACCAGCAAACACGTTCGTTGATACAGGTATCGTTGATGGACGTATCACACCAATCATCCGGTTTCTTGATTTTGGATCAAGTCACATCAATGGCGGATTCAGAAACTTGGGAAAGGGAAAACATCCACTTACTGATTTTGCGATTGATGCAACATTACTTCGTATTATTGAAGAACAAGAACAACGTGACCCCTTCCTTGATGCAACCCCTGCATACGCACCTCCTTCTTATTTCCTTGGCGATAAAAGTGTTGATGTTGATAATTGGTCTTTCGCTGTCATGGCGACCGAATTTTTGAGTGGCATGCACCTCATACATGAATTACGAGATTACCCCGCCCATGATACGGCAAGCAGAGATGTTATTATGAAACGATTTGTGCGATCAACTCGAAATGGGTGGATGCACGCACGTCAGCAAGAATATTTTAAAGATATCTATGCCAAAATTGGAAGTTGGTTCCCTGAAGATGGAACACGAGATATAGTAGAGACACTCCTAGGATTTGGTAAAAATGAGAAAACAGATCATCGTCTCGCAGATTTACAAAAAAGATTTGTATATCTCATTAATGATGAAACGAGAACAGAATTAGATGAACCATTTTTTGCTCTTGGGAAAGGTGACGCGAGCGCAACCCTACATGATGGTGAAATGCCCCTCTATACAGAATAGAAACATTTAATTACATTTTTGACTTTATAGGGATGATGATTACAAAACAAACTATTTTATCGCTTGCGATCGCACTCATTTTTGTGCTGTTTGTAGGGTATGGTATTGAAGTCTTTCATGACAATCCAGACTATCCAGATTTACACCACGTAATAACGGAAGAAAATTGTACGGAACAACAAGGTAAATGGGTGCAAAGTCCCAAATTTGAAGGACAGGAAACCAGAGGATTCTGTGAAGTGGGAGATCAATTTAAAGAAAATCGAACACGGCATGACAAGATAGTGTTCATTGTCAGTATCATTGTGGGATTAGGTGCAGTTATTGTTGGGATGGTGTTACGAAAAGATGCAATTTCAACAGGTGTACTCGGCGGTGGAGTACTTACTATATTATATGGAACTATACGGTACTGGGATCATGCGTCAGATATATTGAAATTTATTTTACTCGGAGTTGCGTTAGCAGTTCTGATTTGGGTTGGGTACACAAAACTCAAATGAAACAAACACAATTACGTTCTAAAGATGTGAATAAAGTAGTAGAGAGGTTTGGTGTTAAGGTTGGTAAAAAAGATGCATGTCGATTAGTTGAAGATGAGTACAAAGTTATTACTGTGAATGGGAAACCGTCTTTTTTCTATTATGAAGATTCCGTGGTACCAACATTACAGTTTTTGCAGTCAGATTTAGTCTTGAAGAAAATTACTGTAGATATGGGTGCGATTAAGTTTGTCGTCAATGGTGCAGATATCATGCGGCCAGGCATTGTTGCGATAGAAGATGGAATTGCGAAAGATGATTTTATTGTGGTTATCGATGAGCAAAATGGGAAAGCGTTAGCTGTGGGTATCGCGCTGCTGGGTACAGAAGAGATACGCTCTTCAACCTCTGGGAAAGTAATTAGAAACATACATTACGTTGGGGATGATATTTGGAAACAATGATACGTTGCAATGGGAAATTAATTTCTGAGAAAGAGAGGTATTGTAAGAACATATTTTCACAAGCACACGGATTAATGTTTCGATCAAGACAAAATTTAGTAATGGTATTCCCTACAGAGCGGAAAATTAGTTTACATATGTGGTTTGTGTTCTTCCCGATAGATGTGTTAGTTGTGGATGCAAGTATGAAGATTGTAGAAATAAAGAAGAATTTTAAACCATGGACATTGTGGAAAAGTTCTGTGAGAGGTAAGTATGTTATTGAATTGGCGATTCAAGGGAAGTATGAAATTGGAGAAAAAATAAAAATAATAAAATCAAGCTCCCAAGGAACCTTCTGAAAGACCTTTCCGCTGCACGATTTGATTTCGAACTTTCGTCTGTAATTCACCAGGTAACCGTTCGAACGACTGATCAATCAATGAACTATTGCCACGTCCCCCAGTAGACGACCGCAAATCGTTACTCCATCCAAACAATTCTGCTACCGGAATTTTTGCTTTCACAACAGTGATATCTCCTTCCTGCTCCATGTTTAAGAGTTGTCCTCTCTTAGACGAAACTAATTTGGAGATCTCGCCCACGTAATCGTTGGGACATTCAATTCGCATGATCTGTAATGGTTCAAACAAGATCGGTTTCGCTTCCATCATTGCAGTCC
>NZBO01000021.1 GCA_002686315.1 archaeon
TTTGTGGTCCATAATGAACAATACCTCGGATGGATTCACTTTCTCGGATTTTCTGAACCATTTCTGCAAATTCGGATTCGTCTGCTGAAAAATGGGAGTCAAATGTTTTATTATTGTCATTAATTACGAAATGTTTTTCAATGATACAAGCACCCATTATTGCTGCTTGTAATGGGACTGTGAGACCGGCATTATTATCTGAAAACCCCTTCACAATATCATACTTTTTTTCTAAATCAAGCATCGTTGCAAGATTTATGGATGATAAATCAGGATTATCTGAATATTGTGTAACGCAATGGAGAAATGCAATGTTTTTTGCACCATTTTCACGAAGTGTTCTTACTGCCAGTTCAATTTCTTCCTGGGATGCAAACCCCGCTGAAATAATAATCGGTTTTCCTGTTTGTGCTACTTTTCGAAGGAGCGGTACATGTGTCATCTCATATGATGCGATTTTGTAGAATGGGACATCAAGTGTTTCCAAGAAATCAACGGCCGATTCATCAAATGGTGTGGAAAAAAATACTAACCCATTTTTTTCCGCGACACGTTTTAATTCAGCATGCCATTCCCACGGCGTATATGCTTCTTGATACAATTGATAAAACGTTTTGGAAGTCCAACTCTTGGGATTTTGTTTTCCATCTACACGAAACCATTGCTTACTAGAATCAATAGTAAGCGTGTCTGGGGTGTATGTTTGGAGTTTAATAGCATCTGCTCCTGCTTTCGCTGCTGCTTTAATGATGGAGACTGCTTTCTCAAAATTTTGATCATGATTCGCAGACATTTCAGCAACAATAAAACAAGGATGTCCAGGTCCAATGGTACGTAAACCTTTTGGTGTGGTAATTGTAAATGTCATGATCTTGGCCGAAAACAGCAAGTTTTAAGCTTTATGGAAGTATAAACACAAATGTGAGATTATTCACAAATAACTCATAGAAGGAAACAAGCTGAAAATAAAGTAGATACATTCCTGTTAAGAATATCACTCGGGCGAAACATAGAATGGATGCTTTGCACGTAGCCGTTCATAAATTTTTTCTATGTCTCCTGATTGCACGCCATGAAAAGTATTGAAAAATAGATCAAGACTTTTCATCTCATTCGCAATTGTTGCGTCTAAAGGCACGGTAGCACTTTGTGAAGAATGATAATCACATGAAACACTTTTTCCAGCAACAAAATCAAAAATAGCACGAACTCTCTTCTCATGCCAATCACTTGTCAAGATAGTGATATTATGGAATTTTCTTGGAAAAACAATGTCGCGAAGAATATATATAGCTTGACCAACTGTATCTTTCGACTTGTTTTCAAGAAGGATTTTCTCTTTTGGGACACCATTTGCAATAACATACTTTTTCATCTTGTCACAAAGAAAAAAATCATATTGAGACGAGGGATGTCCTTTCCCTCCAGAAAGTATAAGGTATCTTGCTCTGTCTTTTTTAAAAAGACGTATGCCAAGATCTAACCGTTCACGCATGATCTCTGTGGGTGTTCCATCATCTCTAAAATCATGTGATAAAATAATGATTGCATCTTTCATTTTCATATACAATTCTGTTTTTCCTAATTTTATCTCGGTCTTTTCTAACTCAATTTTCCTTCAATTTTAAAAGAAAGTTGCATTATTTAAAATTTATGCACAAAAATTACGAACTTCTTCTCCCAAATATTGGCCGAAATTTCTCACCTTTAATCAACGAATCAGGATCACCTGTTTTAATTGCTTGTGCAACAAGATCTAATCCTTTATTTGCAGCATCAATCAACTTTTGGATATCTTCATCAGTGTGCGTAAGACAGAAGTTGTTCACACCAACACTTAAGATATTATTCTCAATAAGTGTTTGTTGGTAGATTGTAAATAAATCATGACTATGGATGGGGCCAACTGTTTTAAATGTTGGGCCTGCATGTGGAGACACACCATAGACCTCAACATATTCACGTAACCCTTTTTCCTCAATCATCTGTTTAATAGCATTAATCCATTTATTTCCCAAACTAAGAATGTGTGGAAACGAATTTGGTCTTTCTAAAATCTCGATAGTTTTGAGCGCGGCAGCAAGACATGTTGCTTCCCCACCAAACGTTGTCGAAATAAAGACGCCATGATCAATTAGTTTCATAATGTCAGCTCTTCCTGCAATGATTGAGAGGGATGCACCATTCGCAATACCTTTTCCAAAAGATGCAAGATCTGGTGTGATGGCATAGACTTCTTGCGCACCACCAAGTGCCATTCTAAAACCAGAAACAACTTCATCAAATATAAGGAGTGCACCATACTGATGCGTCAATTCCTTCAATTTCTCCAAAAACCCTTTATTTGGTCCTTCAGCCTGGCATGGTTCTAAGATGACTGCCGCAACATCCCCTTGGTGATCTTCAAACAACTTTTTGACAGATTCAATGTTGTTATACTCAAACTTTTTCACTAATTTTTGGACGTCTACGGGGACTCCTTTGTTGTTCTCAGTAGAACCAATATACCAATCTTGATATCCATGATATCCACTGCACAAGACTACTTCTTTTCCTGTGTATGCTCTTGCTAAACGAACTGCTGCTGCTGTTGCGTCAGATCCATTTTTCACAAATTTCACCATTTCTGCACATGGAATTATCTCAATCAATTTCTCAGCAAGTTTCAATTCCAATTCAATTGGTAAACTAAATGAGATTCCGTTAGAAAGTTGATTGATAATTGCATTATTTACCTCTTCATTTGCATATCCAATCGTTATTGGTCCTAATCCAAGAACAAAATCAATAAATTGGTTCCTATCAACATCCCATACATAGCCATTTTTTCCTTTTGCAAGGAATGCTGGAGAAGCTCCTTCACAAAAATAATTATAACTTTTACTATACGTCTGAGATGCTGTTGGAATCAATTTTTTCGCTCTTGCAAGAAGTGATGTACTCCGTATCCATTTTTTTCTATCATCCACTTGGGAAAATTCTTGGTCTTTTGCAAGTGAGCGTGCATAGCCTTCATTTCGTTCAAATTCATTGTTAATCTGTGTTAATTCAGGATGTGCACGAATCACGGAAATAATATCTGTCAGACGATGATTCTTTATAGGAGTAAGTTTTAATATTTTATTCACAAATTCTAAATCTTCTGGTTCATCAATTGTAACGCGAAGTGATGAGAGATCTTCATTATGTGCATAATTTATTTTTGTAAATAAGGTATCGTTTCGCCAAATATATGGCGTAACATGTTCTCGATCTGATGGAATCGTTGCCTCTTTCCATGCTTTCTCCATCGCATCAGAACTAAAGACTTCGACATCATAGCCATCTGGGAATGTTGCCGGATGGTTTGTTGATATATAATCAACATTTGAATTTTCAAACAAGGAAATAACAGCATCAATAATGGTAGGATCAATAAAAGGACAATCTCCCGTGATTCGAACAACAATGGATGCATTTGCAAGTAAAGCAGCCTGGTAATATCTATCAAGGACATCATCTTCACTTCCTGCAAATCCAACGATACCTTGACGAGCTGCTTCTTGTAAAAGAATTGCGTTCTCATTTCCATTTCCAGTTGCAAGAATGATCGTGTTTACTTTTTGTGATTGTTTCACACGAGAAATAACATATTCGTTAAGTGGAATTCCTGCGACATTCATCATCATTTTTCCAGGGAGCCTTGTTGACCCCATTCTTGCTTGTATAATTATTGCTGTTGTCATTGTAGTATACCTCATTATTTTGGTGGCCAATATGTTGGCAAAATGATTTGATCATTATGACATGCAAAAGAGCGTAATGTCTCTTGCATCGTACGAATTGTTTCAAGGTGCGATGTCCAATCCAAATTTTGTTGCAAATTGGATAAACTATCAACGCCAATAACCACATTATCAATTGATGGATGTAAAAGTGCAAATGAAAGACAAAGTGTCGCAAGTGGAACATTCTTCTCCCTTGCTAAAGTTTGAATTGCCTTAATTTTATCAGAGACCGAATCAAAAAATGGAGGAAGTGTAGTCGGAGATTTGAAAAATAATCCTTGCAAAAACACAGATCGAACATGAATTTCAATGCCTCTCTCTTGTAATAATGAGAAGTATGGTGCAAACCGTTGATCAAAAATGCTAAAAGGCACTTGCACTATATCGAATGGAACGTTATTATCTAATAAATAATCTAATTCATCAGGTGAATATAACGAAAATCCTATTTTTTGCACTTTCCCCTCTTGTTTCCATTGTAAAAATGTTTCCCAGAACGATGGTTGCGCCAAAAACGTGTCAAAATGATGAAATAAACATGCATACACTGATTGACGCTGTAACCGTGCAAGTGAGGAATCAAATGCGTAATCTAACGAAATAATGTCCTCTTTCCCTAACTTTGTTACAATCTTTAATGATGAGGAAGCATGTTTCCCAAGCAGTGTCTCACTGTTACCATACGCGGATGCAGTATCAAGAATTGTCACACCATTTTCATGTGCATGTGATAATATTTTAGCAACTTCTTCTTCAGGAACTTTTCCTCTCGTATTATTAATACCATAATCAATACCAAATTGAACTGTACCAAGTGCAATCTTGCCATCAAACTTTGTTGTATCATTATTGTTGTTATTTCTGTTATTATGTTTAAACGAAATAGTTTCGGTTTTTTTAATATGATTGGATTCTACTATTTTGACTGGTGTACCTCTTTTTGCATCAAAAAATTCGATGATTTTCGCAATAACAAAATCCTGATCTTCCGAAGAGAGCGAGTAATACATTGGAAGACTTAAACACCTCTCATAGAAATTTTCAACGGTTGGACAAAGACCTTTCGCAAACCCTACGCGTTGATAATATGGATGCCAATAGACAGGAATGTAGTGAACCTGACAATAAATTTTATGTTCACGTAAAAACAAATATAACTCTTTTCGAATCTTGTTATTTTCAAGTAAGATGACAAATAAATGGAATGCATTCTCTTTCACACGCTCTTTTGCGATACATTTGATTTCATCTCGATTTTCAAATGCATCATGATACCTCTTTGCGATTTCGTGACGACGCGAAAGGAACTGATCTAACTTTTGAAGTTGCGTTGTTCCAAGTGCTGCATGAATGTCACTTAAGCGATAATTAAATCCCATTTTTTGCATCTCATGGTACCACGGACCATGGGCTTCAAATTCATATAAATCTGCATCTTTTGTCATGCCGTGATGCCGTAGCATACAAAGAACATCATACCATTTCTTTGAATTTGTAGTGATAATACCACCTTCACCAGTTGTGATATGCTTTACTGGATGAAAACTAAACACAGTCATATCTGAATACGTACAATCACCAATTGTAGTATCGTTATATGTTGCACCAAGTGCATGGCATGCATCTTCTATAATCGTAAGATTATGAAATGATGCGAGATGTTGTATTTTTTTCATATCGCAAGGAAGACCCATGTAATGGACTGGAACGATTATTTTCGTGTTAGGGTTGATTGCTGTTTTAATAGCATCAACATCAATCAAGCCATCTTTTGTGACATCTACGAAAACAGGTTTTGCATTACAGTACAAAGCACAATTGGCAGACGCTGCAAACGTTAAAGGACTTGTAATCAATTCATCGCCTTTTCCTAAACCAGCTGCAAGACAAGAAAGATGGAGTGCTGCTGTACCACTTGAAACTGCAACTGCATATTTTGCTCCAACTTTAGATGCAAATTGTTCTTCAAATAAGCGCAAACGAGGACCAGTGGTCAAAAAAACTTCTTGTAACGCTTCTTGGATATTTGTAAGATCATCATGATCAATGAACTGTTTCCCGTATGGGATAACTGATCTCGGTTGTTTATCTTTCATGTTATAGAAGCTGAAATTCTTCAAATAATTCTTTGATTTCTTGTTGTGGGCGCACTTCACTGTATGAACCATACTCATTCATATCTTGGTGTGTTAGCAATCTCCCTTCTTGTTGGTATAATGGCTTTAGTAGATTTTGCTGGTATTGTTGAATCGAAGAGGTGATAACATATCTATTACGAAACGAAAATGTACGTGGCACTTCTGATTCGTTAATCATCAATTCATGGATCTTCTCGCCAGGTCTAATACCAATTACTTTTACGCCAGTGTTAGCGTTATGTTTCCCCTTCAAAATCTGAATTAAATCAACAATTTTAAACGCAGGTAATTTTGGCACGAATACTTCTCCGCCAATTCCATACTTAATTGCGTCTAAAATAAGCTCGACAGCCTGCTGTGGACTAATGATAAACCGTGTCATTCGAGCATCCGTAAGTGGAATTGGATCATTCGATTTAATTTTTGATTCGAAAAATGGGATGACGGATCCTGTACTTTCAAGAACATTCCCATAGCGAACGGCAGTGAAAACTGTTTTTTTAGTACCTTTACTATAATTGCTTTCAGTAAAAATTCTTTCGCCGATGAATTTAGAAGCACCATATGTATTAATTGGAGAACATGCTTTATCGGTTGAAACAAAAATAGCTTTTGGAACATCTCGTTCAAGACAGGCATGTACCACGTTAAGAACTCCATTTACATTAGTATTGATACATTCTTCAACATTATATTCCATCATGTCAATTCTTTTCAGTGCCGCGGCATGAATCACTAAATCGACACCATTCATTGCGCGTAACAATCGTTTATAGTCTCGAATGTCTCCTAACAAATACCGTAAACGAGGATCATCCATAAACTGTTCCTGGACATGATGATGTTTTACTTCATCTCTGCTAAAAACACGAATACTTTGCGGGTTATATTTCAAAAATTCTTTAACTAAATGACGGCCAAGAAACCCGGTACCACCTGTAATTAAGACTGTTTTCCCTTTAATATGGTTCTGAATATCCATGAAAATTTGGAAATTAGGCCCTTTATATATTTTGGGTAACTGGAGACTATTGTTTCCAAACGCTAAAGAATACTTCCTAAGTAAGTACTCTTTGTTGAGTTGAACGTTTAGTCTCTATAGAGACTTAGATTCAAAAGATATATAAACAGCTTTACAGCGTAAGATTCATGAATATTGCTCTTATTGCACACTCTTTCACAAAGAATATGAAGGAAGCAGCGAATATCACAACACTTAATTTTGCGAAAGCACTCCAAGAACGAGGTCATTTTGTCAGAATCATTGCGGGAGGAAGGAAAGGATTTCCACATCATGAACTTTTTGAAGGGATTAATGTTTATCGAAATACAATCTCGTCATCTTCACATTTTTTTGGGCATGTATTCAACAATACTTATGGAATTATGAAAACATTGCGACGTTGTAAACACCAAGGTTGGGAACCAGATATTATTCATTGTTTTTTTGCAGCCTTACCTTTATCATTAAACGGGATTCTTGCACGGAAATTATTGTTTCCACAAAGCAAAGTAGTTTGTACATTAAAATCAGAATCAAACCACCATTTTGGCCGAAAAGGATTGTGGTTACTTAAGCACGCAAGATTTGTTACTATCCCAACTATATTACAACAAGAAATGCTCATTGCAAGAGGAATATCACCTTATAAAATTAAGATAATACGATCTCATATTAACTGTCAGAAATTTCAGCGAAGAAATAAAGAAAATCTAAAAGAACAATACAGGTATGCAGGAAAAAAGGTTTTACTTCATTATGGTGCATTTCGAAGAGATAAAGGAACGATTGATTTCCTACATAGTATNCCTACTATTGTCCAAGAAAAACAAGATATCCACTGCATTCTCATTTGTCGATGGAAAAATCTTGATCCAATATATCGGCAATTTATTGACAAGCACAATCTTACCAACGATGTTACTATTATCACGGATGATGTCATCATTGAAGATTACGTTGCAATGGCGGATTGTGCTGTGTTTCCGTATCAATCTCTACGACGTACGGAAACCAATCCTTCTTGCGTTCTTGAATGTATGTCTGCAGGAACGCCAGTAATCACTACATCATTACCTGAACTCAATGAAATTTTCGAAGATGGCAAGGATTGCATAATGGTCCCGGCATGTAACCCACACGAAATTGCGAATGCAGTTACGTGTTTGCTTGAAAATCCTAAAATTAAAGAAAGTATCATAGACTATGCACATGAAAAGGTGAAAGCATATGATATTGACACCATCACAACTAGTTTTGAAAAATTATATCTGGAGATACAACATGAATAAAACATTGTGGAAAAAGGTACATGATGCAAGCAAGAAACATAAAGAATGGAGCATGATTTTGACAGATTATCTTTCTCGACCAGTTACGTGGAGTATTATCAAATTCACGAAATTCACACCAAACCAAATTAGTATCTTCTCGTTTCTCCTGGGAATCGTGGCAGCATATTTTCTCTCTTTGGGAGGATATCGAAATCTTGTGATTGGTGCAAGTCTCGCAATGGGGTATAATGTGTTAGATATGTGTGATGGAATGGTCGCGAGAATACGAAATCAACGATCAATCTTGGGACATTGGACAGATGGCGTCTTTGGTTTTATCTTGTTCCCTATCATTATTGTAGGGTTGTCTCTTGGTATAAAAAGTTCCTACGCACTTCTTGTCGGTCTGCTGGCAATCGTCAGTTATCCACTGCAGTATAACCTTATTTACTTCTATAAGTTGGAAGTCATGAAAACGAAAGAAAAAATAGATGTTCCCTCAAAATGGGAATCACTTCGCTACATGTATGGTTCCAGTTTTTTTTACATTTTCCTCTTGGTAGCAGCGCTTCTTAACCAACCGTGGGCAGTACTTATCTTCTGGGCAACGCTAGGAAATCTCTATTGGATTGCACTTCTTGTAATGCAGTACCGGGCCATACGGCAAGATGAGAACCACGCAGCACATGAAGGTGAGAATCAGAATAAGAGGGAATATGCATGAAAGTCTACTGCAACATTGATGTGGACAAGAGATCGTTTGAAGGAAGGACGCAATTATCAGGGAAAGTAGTTAGAGATCTTCGCGATCAGGGATATATATTTACGAATAATCCCGCTGAGGCTGATATCTTCCATTTCCATAGCAGTGGCGTGTTTGACTCATATCGTGCCTACAAATTACAACAACAGTATCGAAAACCATGTCTCTATTCCCTCTACTCGAATGTGCAGGAACATCCAATCATGTTTCCCTATAACTTTCTCCTGCAACGCCTCTTCATGCAAAAAACAGCAACCAAATTTCTCCCAAGTTATTCAGCGGTATTTCCGTTATCGTGGCGATCCATTTTTCTTCGAAAATTAACGCATGTCATTGTACCATCTCGATATCTTCACACATCCTTTCGGAAGAATGGGAAGATGATTCGGTTCGGTGTCGATACAACGAAATTTAAACCATTAGTGAAAGAAGCGTCTGTAGGAAGTAAGATTAAAGTTGCATATTTTGGTCATTCCAGTACATTCAAAGGATTGAACGACTTCGTGAATGCGTCACGTCATTTTGATGATCATATTGAAGCGCATGTCTTTGTCACGCAACGGTTTGCGAAAGTGGATAGGTATATCACAAAACGTAATCCACGTATCATCATTCATGGTTTCGTGGAGAATATTGTAGAAGCGTACAATGAAATGGATATTATCGTTCTTCCGTATAGAATGCAGATAGGGACGGTCGCGAATCCGTTGGTGTTATTGGAAGCGATGGCGTGTGGGAAAGCTATCGTTACCACTGATTTTGAATTCGTACGGGAGATGGTGGAAGATGCTGCAGTGATGGTGCCAAAATATAGACCAAAGATTGTGGCACGAGCTGTTAATAAACTTGCGTTGGATCCTGAACAACGGAAGATTCTTGGTATGAAAGCGAGAGAACGCGCGGTGCAACACTATGGTCTCCAACGAATGTTGCAGCAATATGGTGCTTTGTACGGCGAACTTGCAGCAAAAATGGAGCGCCATCATGAATAAATCTCGTGCAATTCTCGTCTTTATCATACTCGTTTGTATTGGGATTGTTCTCTACCATTTCATAGGAGTACAAAGTGTCTTGATCTATATTTCAGTACTTATTATCTTTGAAGTTCTTACGAAAGCACTCATCTACCGTCTACGGAAAGAATCACCATTGTTTCTTACACCGGAAGATCGTGCGCCGACTCTTTCGAAGGAAGGACTCCGTAAATTTGCTACTATTGGGTATGATCCTGAACTGGGATGGGTTCGTAAACCAGGTACCTCAAAGAAAGAGAAGGGAAAACAACATCCCACATCCTACTCAATTAATGCGAAAGGAGCGAGGCGTAACCCTGGCCATGAAGATCTTCCTGTAACAATATCGTGTTATGGTGATTCGTTTGCGTTTGCGAGGCAAGTGAATGACAACGAAACATGGGAGTGGTTTTTATCTACCCTCACGAAAAGTAATGTCCTCAACTTTGGTGTTGGCAATTACGGTTTTGATCAGTCATTACTTCGTCTAGAACGTGAATTTAGTTCAAATCTAAGCAAGATTGTCGTGATGGGTGTTGTTCCTTCTACAATTGTGCGCATTATGAGTACATGGAAACACTATCATGAATATGGGAACACGTTCGGTTTTAAACCACAATTTCAATTAAAGGAGGGGGAGTTAGTGTTACACAAAAATCCGATTGATACAATGGAGAAATATGAGAATTACGTTACACATCTTCCTGCAATTCAGCAACGCGATTATTTTTATGAACACAAATTTCAGCATGAGATGAATGAATTCCCTTACTTGCTTTCCGTTTTGAGTTCGCCGTTACGTATGATTCCGTTGCTTGGGGTGTTTAGCGGTAAGATGCTGTTTGGAAAATATAGGTCGTTGAAAAAAAGAGAAAAAGTAACGCAGTCAACAATACCATCAACACAGAACACGACATTAGAACGACTCCAGGAACTTAAATTGCGGTTCAGCACACCGTCGAAAGTAACATTGTTTAGGACGAAAGAAGCGACAGATCTTCTTACTGCGCTCGTTGCTCGCTTTACCACCTTTTGCGAAAATCATGATGCAACTCCTCTCATACTTTGGATGCCACAGAAAGATGATCTTATCTACATCAAACGGCATGGGGTATTCTATCAACAATGGCTTAACCACATCAAATCAACATGTACGATAGCAGATCTCACGGAACCGCTCCGTTCTCACAAAGATGTTTCAAAAATATTTACCAACGATAATGCAGATGGCGGTCATTACAGTGTAGAAGGGAACAAACTTGTTGCGGATGTTGTTTATGAGAAAGTAAAATCTTTATTGTAAGACTTTCCTTAGAATCGTTTTAGAAAAAAAAGAGAAAGAAAAAAATTATTTACGAATCAATCTAAGAACAGAATAGCCACCATTTTCATTAATTTCAGCTAACTCAACATTCATCATGAATCGACCAAAATCAATGTCTCTATCTTCTCCAACAGCTAGAACCAGATATTCGTAACCAGATTCCTTTTGAAGATCAAATCCAATTGATTCAATCGGTGCTTCTTGATCAGCATCACCTAAGTGATTCAAACCAATTTTCGCTTGAGCTTCTTGATCAAAAACAATATCAGAAGCAAATTGAGCATCGCCTCTTTCATATAACCTCACATAAACTGGTTTTGATGGACGAATTTTTTGTTCATCTTGACAAGCTTCTAAAAGAGAATTCACTCTATTTATCTGCTTTGAAGCAACAGATATATATCTAGATTTTTTTGATTTCTTCTTCTCCCCCTTAACTGCCTGACCCGCAAGAGCAGATGCTTCATCTTTATCCTCAACATCTAATTCTGCACGTAAGTCTTCATCCAATAATTCTCCTAATTCAGCTTCAGTCGCTGCATCTTCTTCAGAAATTTCTTCTACGGGAGCACACGCAACAAGAAATAACGTAATTGCTAATAAACTAATGATTAATATTTTTTTCATTGTAAACACCTCATTTGATATTAAAAGAATATTTATTCCTTAATAAACATTACGTAGCTACGGTCTTGTCCCAAAAGGAATTTCTAATAAGCGAATAAATAACCTCTGCTAGCTTTTCTAGATTATATGTTATTATTTTCCATGCAAATTCTCTTTTTTTCATGTAGGGAATTTTATTTCTTAATCCCCTAAATCTACTTTTCAAACTAAAATTAACACTTTCAACAATATTTCTCATGGAATAAAGTGGATTTCCATTTGCACAACGTTTTCTATGTTTGCCCTTGGGATTATTTACTTTAAAATCCCTTACAGGTGCATAAAGTAAATTACCGTTTGTAGACGCTAATTTATGCAGTGATTCAGAATCATATCCTTTATCTCCAAGGATAAGCACTCCTTTGTGCTTAAGACGATTAATTATTGTCTTAGCACCAAGTACATCATGCCTTGGTTTTATTCTAATTACAAAATCATGAATTAATTTTGTATTGGTATCAACTAATAAATCAGCTTTAGCAAAAGGCATTTTATAGTCGTTAACACCAAATTGTTTAAGTCGTTGTTCATAGTGACGACTTCGTTGCCAACTGTCAAATCCAGTGGCATCTATCGCCATTAATTCAGGCTTACTTAGAGAAGTAGTCTGATCAAGAAATTCACGTAAATCAACCATTTTAAATTTCTTCATCCATCGATGAAGAGTTGATTTACTCACTAATTCTTTAAGGCCAAGCCATTTTGGCCACTTACTCTCAACCAATTCATTCACAAATTTACGCAAAGCTTTCCCACTTCTCATTTGCAAAATTATCAACGCAACTCGTTGATAATTAGTATATATTTTGCTTCCAAGAATATTATCATGCAATGAAAGTTCCAAAGAATTGCAAAGATTAATAATCTGGTAGTGTAATTCAGTATTGTACTGGTTCGTTATGGTTTTTTGTGTCATAACCTAAAATGATAACTTACCAGTATACTAATTTATTC
>NZBO01000022.1 GCA_002686315.1 archaeon
TTCAAATTGAATGTCATACCCTTGATCTTCAAATGTTGTAAAGTCAGCAATACAATTACCAAGTTTGGTTTGTGTTTCTAAAGAGACTTGATTTGCAATAAATTCTAATGACGTATCATGCCTTGTTTCATCTTTAAAATAATATGGCACGATATCTTGGTTCTGTGTAAGCGCTAGTTCTGGAGGAGTGACATATCCACCACGTAACGCAACATCTCTTACCGCTTGTCCTGTTGCCTGCATAAGACATCCATCAACAAACAATTTAATGGCTGACACATCCTGCGGCATCTCTGGTTCTAATCCTTTTGTTGTGATTGATGATTGTAATGCAAAGAACCCAACGAGAAGTAGGAGCAAAATCAAACCTACCACTATAAACACCGTTAACTGTCCTCTCTTTTGCATAGAATTATGACTCTCTAAATGTATATAAAGGTTCGTATGTAATTGGCTGTGTTCGGAATGGAGGGAATCCGTAACTAGGGCACGCAGGCTCAGTACTCTATCAGAGTACCCGGCTCGACTACGTCAGGGCGCTAGTACATGAAAATCTTAGATTTTCAGTACAGAAAAATAGAATATATTTTTCCTGTATACGAAAATGTGTTATTCCGGACGCAGCCTATGTAATTTGTTTTAATTCTTTAGAATAACGAGAGAAACTATATCTAGTTACTTTTGGCATATAATTTTCCGGCAAGTTCAAGAAGATAATCCCTTCCCTTTGGACCATTTTCTAATCCAGCATACCAACGTCTCGGAATTGCGTCAATACCGTTGAACGCGCCACTTACTGCACCAAACATGGCTGCCTTCGTGTCCGTATCACCACCAGAGTTAGCAAGGAAGATGATACCTCTTTCGAGTTCCGTCGGCGCATCTAAAAACGTATGAATGGCCAACGGGATGGTGCTATATACACTACACCCACCATTATCACGAAGATCATGAGTAGCAAGTTTTCGTGCTAGAGGTTCATCATAGATTCCCGTTTGAGAGACAACCCGTTCCAAACACTCATCTCTGTCAAAGGTCATATAATTATGAGTGAGAGCATAGTGTACAGCATGTGCAATAGCAATTGCACCGGCAACCGATGCTGGATGTCTATGCGTTATTTGAGCAGCCGCTTCGACAACGTCATTTAACAAATTCGGCTGACGACGATAAAAGAGAGCCAGAGGCGCAATTTTCATACCTACACCATTTGATGGAACAAAATGACCATCTGTATTTCCAAAAAAGAATTTACGTAATGAAGGACCAAAACCTTTTTTGAATCTCGTTTCTTGTTTGATATGCAATGCATACTTTTCCAGATCTAAACCAGAATCTCTAATAAGGGATTCAGCAAGAATTCGTGCCTGTTCTGTATCATCTGTATAGCAACCAGCAGGGAGAAAACCAGCTTGAAAATCTGTGATTTGATCAGAGCTTCTCTCCATAAGACGTTCAGTTGCCATGCCTAATGCGTCAGCAACAGCTAATGTCAAGAGAGATCCTTCATAACGACGTAGCAAACTATTTTTTTGATGAAACATGATTAAATACCTAGAATCATTATTTAGAAAACCTATTTAAAAAGCTTTCGGAAAATACCCCTCTAAAGTAGTATCAAAGCCAGATCCACCAGACTACAATCTCTTTTTGTCTCAAGTTAGTGACGATTTATCATCGGGGAAAAAGAGGTTTTCTCGCAATATTTATAAAGTGACGCCACTACATAGTGAAAATTATGAAAGATACCGTTCCGCTTCATCCAACATATCGGATTGCTGTTGTTGGAGCAAGGAAACGTGCACATCCAATTCCTGTTTCTGTTGATAGTTTAACAAAGAAATCTCAAGATGTTTATCAGAGAGCTAAAGATACATTTGCAATCTTCGCACGACAAGGTAATGGCGAATGTATCATCCTTGGTATCAATCGTGGGAATACAAACCATCTACGATCTATTGACGAAGTAACAAGAAAGTTAGGAAGTGTTCCAGTAGAAAGAATGAAACAACATCCAATTTACATCTCGTCTCCTTTCGTATCTTCCCTTTCACGAAGTATTTATGAATGTATTGCATCACCCGAAGGTCGAGTCGCATTCGACAATACAGTCATTACACAACAAGCAAATTTCTTAGAGGGGATTACGCTAGAAAAATTACGAAATTTCCGATTATGGGAAGATGATATCGTCACGGCAATTAACGCGCGACCTGGCATTTATATCATGGATTCCTTGCATGCATGTTCCCCTTTTGTGCAGAATAGATTAGAGGTTGGATACGTTGTGTTGATGCCATATGAATCACGTGAAGTGGAACCACCACAAGTAAAATCAGGAAGACCACAATTACAGGAGGTAGGCGAACGGAAATGAGTAATTCAATAGAAGAAAAGTATAAAGACTACAAGTTTTGGTTTAATTGGACAAGTTCAGAACCGTTTGATCCAGTGAGTGATAGTGTAGAAGTGAGACTCAGAAGACAAGACGGTGAAGAGTACTTATGTGAATATACAACGCCAAAATTCATCGCATATATGTTTGAAAAAAATATGAGAACCGGCGAGTGTGCTGGAGGGACATATTTCTGCATACCAAAAATGGTTATAGTGCAAGAGTTATCAATAGATAATGTACAGGCAAGTATAGATGATCTTATTGAGAATAAAGAAGTAGAACACTATTTCACCAAAGTGGACTAAGTCTTATAGTCATCTTTTATTTTATTGATAACCTGATCTTGATTTCTTCCTTTCGCGGATTTTGCAACAATTTGATATTGATTTTCTCCAGTTTTACGGTAATATAACCGTCCTCCATTACGTCCCCGTAAATAGAAAACACTAGTGCCAGAGATGTGGCCTGGCCTCCCGAGTCCGGCTTCAAAATTACCTCTACTCAATTGTTTGATAAGATTATTGAGCTCCCGTTCAATTGCTTGATCATTAACAGCATCCTCTGTTAAACGTAACAGAGAAGGATTATCTTTAATCGAACTTGAAAGAGTTATACAAGGACAGTCAACTCCAGACCTACGAATCGCACCACCAACATTGACGCAAATGGAACAGGAAGGGGCCGCTTCTATTGGAAGTGTATCTGGTACGGCTCTTCGTGGTGCTGCTACATCAACAACATCATCCACAATAGCGGGCGGGACAAAATCATCTGGAAGTAACCCCAATCGTTTGAACATATCTATCTCGCCAGGGACTGCAGGGAAATCAACTTGCTTTAATTCAGCGACACCAAAGGTGTGATAATGTAACCGATATGCAAGTACTTCGTCCGCGTGACTTATCGCATTCCCTGAACTATATGTAGGAGAATCACGTAACCAATTGAGCATACGACGTATGTTTGGGTCCTGGGAGTCGAAGACAAATGCCAACCAATCATCTTCTTGAGCCTCTGTCAACAATTTATCAAACGCTACATGAAATGTTTCATGTCCAGCTACTCGCTCAGCTTGTTCTCGTGCAATTAACCTTTTCGCTTCTTCAATTGTATCAAAATTGTATCGTTTCCCTGCAAGACGTGCTAATTCACTTTCATCAGCAAATACTGCATACTTCACGCCACCGTGTCCATAAATTGCAAAAACATTCGAACTACTGTACTCAACAGGCAATTCTGGATTTCGAAGTTGGACTGGAATACCATTTTCAAAAAATCGTGCATGCAAAGCTTGTAATACAGGATTTGATTGCGAAATTTCATCATATGCTTGAATAAAATTGTCATGCGTCCCATGAGGGTTCATAAAAACAGCATCAAGCACATTATCGCCTACGTTAGCCGTTAAACGTTCGTCCAAGACCTTTTGTCTTGCTGCAATTACTCTGGCATCATCTACTGTAACCTCTCGACTTGCTCTTCTTCCTTCACGTACCTCTTTCGCAATATCATCAAACTGTTTTCGAATTCGAGGTGATTCAGAGATTGAGGCAATATGACCATCAGGAGCAAGGGAGATTCTATTTTCCTCAAATCTTCCACCATAAGCCATGATATCACCGTTCTCACGAAGTAAAATAGGTCCTTCATTTGTGAGCAAAATAATTCCATCATCGTTTGTTAGAATGTCACGAACTTCCAATTCCCCACGCTCATAAGCAGGTGGGAAATACCTATCTGCTCGCCCACCATCTCCGTACGTGGTCGCGCATACAGGTCCAGACCCACCAAATCCTGGCAAGGAACACGATTGAAATGAGGTTCCAGCATCTGATTTATCTTTAATATGTAGATCCAGTTCTCGGGAACTAACACCAGTAAGAGAATCTGCGTTGTCAGTTCTCGAAACAGGAACACGATCCACCTTAGGCGTTACCGGCCTCTCCGGCTGCGCCTTCCGTGTAAAGACCCGCTTCACAGCATCCCATGCCTTCCCAAATCCTGACTTAGCTTCCCATTCTACAAACGTATCCAACTCATCTAACGCTCTCTGGTATACTTCTTTTTGTGCAGTTGGTGCAGATTCACGTAATCGTTGTAATCCAGCACGTTGTTCCGCCACAGATTCACCAACCAACCCCAATTCATCCACTACATTATCAGCAGTCAGTGCTGGTCTATCTACTCCTGGTTGATATTGTGCGCCAGGAAATTCTACCTGATGGACACCTTGTGCTTCTAACAATTCTCGTTGACGCTGCAATAATACTTCTACATCCAAATCAAGAGTAACCGACCGTGCGACATCCACTTGCTTTCTATCATTAAGAATATTAACAACAGATTTAACATCTTTCTTTGCTAACTCATCAAGGACATCTTCTAAAGCCTTTTGATCATCGTATTTGAAAGGAGCAGACGGTTGCCTTACATCAGACCTCGCAACATCCACAATATCAACATCACCTAACTCTGCCACAACTTCATATTCAGTCTTTGTTCCCGCATCTTGCAATGCCCGATCATGTCTCTCGATAGCTCTTCGAACAGCAGGTGTATCTTCTGGTACGATATACGTTCTTTCCCCTGTCACAGGATTAATATCAATCTTGACACCTTTCTCCTGCAATTCCTGGAAACGACGCACCGTTTCTGGTGGCGGAGTAGGTATATCTGCTCTGACATCAAAATCTGTCTTGGTTCCAACATTTCGTAATGCATCATCATGCCGTTGAATGGCAGCAGTAACCGTAGCAGATTCATCCGATGTCACATATGTTCTTCTTCCCGAGACAGGATTAATGTCAACACGAATACCGTGCCGTTCCAACTCGGTAAGACTCGACCGTAACTCAGTTAATTTTTGTTCTTTTGCAACATCATCTGCAAGCATTCGCTGTACATCCGCTAACGCATCATCAACATCTTGTGAACGTGGAGTCTGTGAAAGGATTTCTTCCAATGTTCGTTCTCTATCTGTAGGAATTTCAACATCATCAAAATCGTCATCTGCTGAGATACGCGACGTACTAGCATCATCTGCTCTCGCACCAGACGGTCCATCTACCTTTGCCAATCCATCATCTACAACACCAGCAACTTTGCTTCCAGGACACGGACATGCAATACTTAATCCTGCAATCGCACCCCCTACATTGAAACAGACAGAGCAGGACCGAGATTCTGCAGTTATTCTTTTAGACCGTAAAACACCATCCACTTTTTGAAATTCTGAATTGGAAGGTACTAAACGTCCATCTGGAAGACGAGTAAAAAACCGTCCCCTCACTGTAGGGTAGGAAGTTGCGTCACTTACGTAATATAACACTTGAAGTTCATAAAAATCTTCGACTGACATTCCTGCTCGGTTCGCGAATGTCGTGAGATCATTAACTGCTCGCTCCTGCGTGGTTAGTCCCCTTGCAAGATCTCCAAGGATATCATGCCCAACTAATGCCTCTGCTACCTTAATTTCATTCTCTGAAAAACCAAGTCGTTGAAGTTTCTCGCGTAATATCGGTAGCGTAAATTCATGTTGCCGCTTAATTTCTCCTGCCGATATTGCCAACGGTTTCCCGATATCATGAAGCGGTATAACAGTTTCAAGAACTTCGTCAAGATCTGTGTTTGGCGGAGCGTTTAAAGATGACAGATCGTAATGTTGACGTTGCTCATTTAATTGGCCAGAAACTAAACGATTATGCTCTCTGATAGTATACCCTTCCCAGACACCCGCATCGGCATCAAAAAGCGGAACTAAATCCTCAAACTCTTTTGAAAGATCATCCATTTTAGCATCAACGTCAAGATGACGAGGACTACCAGGTATAGATATGGGTTCTTCCACTTGAAGATCTCTAGTTCTTGCGAGATCACTTGAAGACTCAGAAATGCCATCTAATAACCTCGCTTCTAAAGCACTTTCAGGGATGATTTCATTTGGTGCTTCCGTCTTTCCAAAAAATCTGCCGAAGAATCCCACATCAGTTTGGTCCGCAAATTCTCTATATTTCGCTGCCAATTGTGGATTACCTAATTCGTCTGCAACATTCGCGATACTATTAAAATACACGCGTCGTCCTTCCTTCGGCACTGTTCGAGGAGATAACGATGTACGAACTTGTGTATTGTAAGTAGCTATATGACTGCCAAGTGCCGCATCATCGACTGATGAAAGTGAAACATCTCGGCCATGTAAAGAATAAACACGTTGCGGTTGTAATTCACCTGTTTCAGTTACCGTTGCACGAATGACATGCGCATTTTGCCGAGGAGGTAATTCGCCAGGGCTTTTAATTTGCACACGACCATCATCAAATACGAAAACATCAATTCTTCCATCCTTACCTCGCAGTGAAATGTCAACAGGATTGAAATAAACGTCTGCCAGTTTTGGTATTGGTGAGACGTCAGGTGTAGGTTGAGAAGGTATTTTTGAAGATCCAACTTGCTCCACTAATAATTCCAGATATGCCTTTTCCTCTAGAGAAAACGGTTGTGCATCCACTGCTAAATTTGAGGAAGAACCTGATATAACCGTCCCATCTGCGAACTCAACATGAGCCGGTCTCGCTACACCTTTCTCGGCAGCTTTTCCTTTCGATCCAATTCGTTTACCTTGATGGAATGCGTAATAGCCTTCTTCAGGACCAGTTCCTTCCACTTTTCGAATCCTGTTTATATCAAATCCATGTTGTTGTGCAGATGCAATGACATGATCATACAAATGTTCAGGTACAAGAATTGCCTCAACATCATTGAGTGGTACTGCGTCAACGGTTTCCAATTGCGGATTGAGATAACTTCGCTGAAATGCCGTATCCCCAGCTACAAATCCTTCACTTGCATCAAAATCATTAAGATGTTGCCTAAATTCGTAATCGCGAGCAAGTTGTCGTTTATATTCTTGTTCAGAAAGATCACCTGCACCAATCCTCTCACGTTTTTCGAAAAAATCATTGAAAAAACCGCCTTCATAAGCCGTTCCTGTATCTTTATCAAATCCACGATATTTAGTTTCGAAATCTTTTTTCATGACAAACTTGATTTCACCAAACTCGGAGTCGAGACCATATCTAAAGTTAGCTCCTCGTTTGATATATCTCTGATCAAACGGCCATCTTTCTCCCGCAAGAACGGCGTCATAAATTTCCTGCCGTGTTACCTTTCCAGAATCGATAGCACTACGTCCAAATTGCGTAAGAGAATCGATCTGATTACTTCCAAATAACGCATCAATGGATTCAACAGGCACGTTATGCGTCCATAGTAACTCTTGGAATGTTCCTTCAACTGGTTTAAATTCCTTAATATCTTGTAAAGCTTGTTGATTTGTTGGGGACGAAATGTCAACAGATAATGGTACTGCTCTTTTTCCGACTGCATCAGGGACAGTACTATCAACTGTTTCTCCTATCTTCTGCACATTCAAATCACGTAACAAATCATCGACTTTCCCACTCTCACCAATAAACTCTTTATCAAACTGTACAACAGTTACATCTCTATTTGGAAACAATTCCTCGATATCTTTGATAGGTCCTTCCTCGAATGCACGACGTACTTGCGGATGAAGATCGTCTGGTAACGTAATAATCAACCCACCATCACCATCAAACGTCACGCTCCCACCAGTTGATTCAATATCATTAATTCGTTTCTCAAACGTTCCAACGTTCTCACCAAATATAATACTACATGGACCCGTTGCTAACCCTGCAATCGCACCACCAACACATGGTTGCTTTGTGGAAGAAGCAAGATCAGAAGAAGACCGTGAAAGACTATGCTTAATCTCAATCTCAACTTGGGCCTGTTCGAGGAATCGAACTTCCACCCTCTTAGCTTCATCAAGCACATCAGCACTATGTGACGATACCGCATCATCTAATACTTTACGTGAATCTGGCGTCTCTGGCGCGATGCCAAACAATTTTCTAAAAAAGCCTTGTGATTGTGCAGTTTGTGTCGCAAGTGCGTCATACTTCGCGGCAGTCGTAAGATCACCGCTTGAACGTGCACGTGCTGCAACCGCACTAAAATAGTCTTCCGCCAAACCTGGATTGGAGGAAAGACTTTCTCTAAAAACCGGACTTGCAAGATCCGGTTCCACTAACCCAAGTTCGTCAAGAACGGAAGGATGTACTTGGAAACGTACCACATCTGCATCATCAATAAATTCGTTCACGATCCGTTGTCGTACTGCATCACTTAACTCAGAGACTGACGGAGGATTAGGTGATGTTCTCCCAATGGATTTACCAACACGACTACCTTCTAACTCAACCAATACATCGAATGTTGCGCCGGAACTTCCATCTGGTGTCACGAAGCCATGTTTCTCAGAAACAATAAAACTCTCCTCAACACGTTTACCAGCATCATCATATCCTAATTGGTAGTGGTACTGTGTTACCCCATCAACATCACTTTTCCTCACCGCCCGACCAACTTGCTGACCTGCTTTCGCTTCCAAATCTTGACCAACACGAATTGCTGCTTGCGGATCAATATTCCATGAGACCAATTTATCAAGCGGATCCGGCCACTGATTAAATATCGCGATTTGATTTTTATCATACCCTAACTCAGCAAGGATATCATTTAATTTACTCTGAGGCATTGCACGAACGGTAGATTCCGATTCTGCCGTGACACCAAACGCCTTTTTTCTTTCAAGGACAGACGTTGCAAAATCTAACCTATCTGTAACTTGGTTCTCAAACTGCGCTGCGACTGTGTCATCAATGGAATTAGTTCTTGTCCCAAAATCAGCAGTATCAATAAATTGGTAACTCCCATCTTCTCTAAATATCACTTGCGCGTCATGTGGGTCGATACCATCACTCGCGAGTTTTGTCAAATCATCTTTAAACTGCTGTTGAAACTCAGGTGTTAAGTACCGCACATACTCTTCGGCAACCAAATCATTAAGATGTTTTCCCTCAACACGTTCTACCGCCAAATACGGAACACCATCAATCTCATAAATACCGTGATGTTTTGGACATTTCACAATCACACATGCTTCCTTCGCATTTTCAAACTCTTTGAATATCCCATCCACGTTTTCTGCGAAACTACCTCGATTTGGAGTTGGTTTCGCCGCTTTAAAGACCACGTCACCTTCCACGCCAGGTATCCTTCCAGCATAGACGACGCCAACTGTTCCTTCACCTACTTTCTCACCAAGTTGTACAGCGTCACGTTTAACATCTGTGCCATGTTTTGCCGCAAGAGAGTTAATATCAATTCCTCTCTGCTGATATACCGCAGGCAATTCATTTGGTACTGATACTGGTTGTGTCACGGCTGGAACTGTTTTAGGTGGTGGTGTTGATTGTGCTATTTTCACCTTCGTAATTTCACCCTCGATACCACTTCTAAATTTCCGTGCAATATCGTTCGCTTCCTCTCGCGTTGCACCAGCTCGCTGCAGGACCTGAACAAATGAATCTTGTGCATCGGGAGACCCAGCATACCTTTTCTGTAACGTTTCTAAAGCCGCAAGTGTTCCATCAACATCACCAATTGGATCACTCGTTTTCGCAACAAAAACAGTACTACCATCCGCTTTTGTTAAGAATGAATCTCGACCAATCCTTGCTGCCGCTTGATCTCCAAAAATGTCTTTATTTGCAAATACTCTATTTAATGCACTTGCCAGCGCTTCCTCTTGTGCAGATACTACCACGCCACCTGCAGCAGTTCCAGGTACTGGGACATTACCAGTCACTGATTCTACCAAAATCGTCTCAACGTTGGTGTTCGTATTCCTTGCTACAACAACCGTTGGTTTCTTTGATCCCGCAAATCCAAGATCATCAAGGTCACGAAGCATCTCAACAGCGATAGTTTGTGGTACCGTATCCCGTGTAACTGGTACGAATTCTCCTACATCTGTTCGTACAGCTGACGATCCAGGAACAGGTTGCACGATCCCTATTTTAATATCATTTGGTGCAGTGCTTACAGTTAGTGCATAACTTCCCGATTCACTAATTGATCCCGTATCAAAATACGCAGTTGTATCACGTTGTGTAACTGCAGGAACCGGACGCGGCTCAGGTGTTGGCTCATCTCCTTTCCTAACTTCCAATTTACGTTGCTTGAATCTATCTTGTGTCACTAACCCGCCTGATAATTGACCTTCTTCTCTCCAAATAACACCTGACCCATGTTCTTGTAAGAATTGTCCACGTGCTCGAGCAACTTCTTCAGTGACAGGAGCAACACCACGTGCTTCCAAACGTCGTCCAATTTCTGTAATTTGGTCAGGGCTATATCCTGCAGTACGAAGATTGGCACCATAGTATCCTAATTCCGTGCCCACACGTAGATCAATTTCTTGCCTGGTAAGACCAGGCACAAGAGGATCACCAGCAGAATCGAGTAATTGTGATTGTAAATTAACTTCAACATTAGATCGCCATTTTTTCAATTTAGCTGGATCTTGTAATACACCTGTTGCACCATGTAATTTGTCGAATGGTAACGTTTCACCTTGTTTTGAAAGCCCATGCATTAAGTCGGATCCTTGGGCACGATACCCGAAACCAGCTCCTTCTACAACGACGCCACCTTCCGCGAGCCCACCACGTGACGCTGGTAATTTATGTAATGGCGTTTTCACGGATGCTAATTCAACGTCTGGAACAGATAACTGCCATCCATTTCTTCCTCTAATAAGAACTGCTTCCACATCACCTGCAGTACCTTGCACAACTGCTGCCGTGATAAGGCCAGGATCGTGATTTTGTGCAAGATGTAATTGACCAAGTTCACGAACAACATCTTCCTTATTTCGTGGTGAGAGTGGAATACTAAGTTCAAGATCTGTTGCGAGTTGGCCCGTTGATCGATGTAAACCTTCTCGTGTTGTAAATCCTGAAACATGATCTTCTAGAAGCGCCATGTCCGCATCAGATAAACTAAAGTCATCTTGAATCCGTTTTTTCTGTGATTGCACAGCAGATGCCAAGACATCTCGCGGATCAGTTTTCCCGCCAGGTTTCCCAAGCGATGTGAATGAGGGTAAATTTTCATGCACTTCAAACACGACACTCGTTCCTGGGATCGCAACACGATCAACCTTTGGCTGATGAAGACCAAGTTCGTCCATCATTCCGGAGAAAACCGCACTTCGGAATGTTGTATCTTCAAAATCATCAAATTTCACGGCTGCCGAAGATCTTGGCGCATCACCTACAAATGTTAATTTGCCGTATACTACTTCATCAATAACGACATCACCGTTTGGTAACCGTTCCACAATCGTAACATCATCACGCCACGCAACTTCAGAATAGGGAACTGTACGTCGCCGCTCAAAAGCTTTCACTTGTCCAAATAATGCAGCAGTATCTTCAAGACCAGGCGTTGTATGTAACACAGGCGCGAACGATTTCGCTTCCCTTCCAAGATCTAAATCCCACACATTTGTCTTTGAGTGAATACCAACTTGTGCTAAGGCATCTTGTACATTCCTTGGAAGTGATGTCACGGTCGTCTGAGGCAATTGCGTCGCAGCAGCAACAACATCATGATGGTTACCTGCAGGAGGGAATTTTGGTAAGCTACCTGCCTTTTCTTGGAAACCATTGAGAACAGCTTGCCGCGCATCTTCCGTTAACTCCCGACCGTTCCGCAATAACACTTCCTTTGACGATCCATCAGGGAGTACTTTACGCGTTGTTTCATACGCCGCTTCCGGTAACTCCGTTGCGACAAATTTCCCATTAGTCACCCGGACAGGAATATCACCCAACTCTTTACTTGCGCGTGTCGCTCGATCCGCCTGATTAAGAACGTCGATATATTTTTCTCCGCCTCTAACTTGCGTTACACCAACACGTACATCAAAACAGTTCTCACATGCTGCGATATCTCGACTTAACCGTCGTTGAATACCGGGGACATTATCTGCAACAACAGAGCGTACAGTAAAGAACGTCTCATCTCCTCCTCTAAAACGCAATCTGTTTTCAAATTCCCATTTCAAAAAGGCACGAACATCTTCCCCATCCAATAAAACTGGTCGTCCCGCTCTCGCCGCGACGCCTTGTAAATTGTCAACCTGCTGTGATAACACAAATTCGTCAATATCATCCACTACATCATTAAAACTTCGTCTAAGTTGATCATTCGTTTGCGAGATAGCGTCATCAACTTTCCTACCTGCTCGTGCCGCGATGGTAGCATCTTTATCGCCTACCGTTAGAGTTATCGCAACGATATCTTCTTGATTCAGTTTCCCAACACCAACACCATCCAATGAAAAGACGAGATCACCGTCCGCAACACCTGTTACAGGATCTGCTTGGTACGCTTTCGCCACTTCCACCTTGGGGAAGGATGCATCTTGTGGATCCGCTTCCGTTAACCTACGTGAAATGTCTTTAACTTTGTCTGCATTTTCTGGGGTTGGATTTGCACGATAGGCAGCATATGCTTCGTCCAATGTCTTATATTCTTCTGTTAACCTCCTATCAAACCCAGCAAAGACGTCGTTTGCGCGTGCCTTTTGGTCATTATCGATAGCTCGAAGATACCAATTACGAATCTCCTCATTATATCTTGGTGCCGTAATACCTTGCTCTTGCGCAATGGTATGCCGCCGTGCTTGCAATCGTGCTTCTAGGAGATTTTCATGTTGTGCGGATTTCGATCTCCCTACTTGAAGTGTGACGTCAGCACCACTTTGTTGCCGTAATGCTGCTTCCACTTCCTTCACTTTCGCAACTAACTCGTCCGCTTTGCCTGCCTTATCAACGGGAACAGCGATTATCGTCGTTTTTTGTAATGTCGTAACGGGAACACCCGCTTCCCTCGCCGCTTCTAATAATTGTTCATGTTGCGCACGGATAACCGCACTACCTACGTCATGTCCTTGCTGCTGATTAATTCCTTTCAAACTATCTCGTGACAACCCTACTTCAATAAGTTCAAATTCTTCCCCGGCAATGCGTGATTCGAATGCAGGTAAGGCGGTTGCACCATGTTTATCGGTTGTTGCCGCCTCAAATAATTCCTCAGGTGTCGTAGTAGGATTTCGAACTATCTCTTCTAACTTCTGCCCTTCCACAATTTCTCGTTGCGTTGCGCTTGGTAACGGTTCCGGTGCTTCAAACCGGACAGCTTGTGGTGGATCAATCTCAGGTGCTTCAGGACGGATAACTGGTGATGCAAGTTCTGTTCGTACAAGTGGATCAACTGGCGGTTGCGTAACTGGAGGAATTGGATCCACATCTTTTGGTGGTTGAGATGGAATAAATTGTGTTTCAGCTAATGGGTCAACTGGTTGCGGTGGCCGTGTAATAGGGATCGCTTGTGTTTCTTCGAATCCATGTGCAGGCTGGAATCCAGTCTCCTCCAATGGTGCTACACGCGGCGGTTGTTGCACTGGAAGATCTAAACGTGTGTCTGTGACTTCTTCAAGTCTTCCCACACCAAGATCAAAGGGAACATCTTCAACCCTATCTGCTAGTCTACCTGGAACTTCTAAATTAGGGATATCAAGATCGAGAGAGACTATTCCTTCGGCAGCTTCATCAACGGCAACAGCTTGTGTTAATGTCGGGTTGGTTCGTAGGACTACTTTAGCATTAGAACTACAAGGGTCATCCAGAGGTCCATTGGCTTCTATAGCCCTTCCACTAATAGGACATGCAAACGCAGTACGGCGCTGTGATGGACTTAATTCAAATTCATGTTGAGCAATAGGTGCTTGAACAGTTCTTCGTACCGCTTCTGCTTCTTGCACATGTGTAGACGCTTCTGCTAGTTGGACAACTCGCTCCGAATAGATTTCTTGTTGACGTTCTGCACGTGCTAGAGCTAGATTCAACTCATCCGGATTCTCAAAACCTACTTCACGTAATATAGTCGTACTCTCTTCTCCTGTTCGCGCACGAATTACAACTTCTTGTTTCACATTTTCAAGTGTTGCAACGCGATTTGATTCTGCCGCTAACAATTTTCGTGTTACAGCTTCATTCTCAATAACACCATCCTGACGTGCCGCAGCACGGATTGTATCTACTTTATCTAATTCTCGTGCCGCTGCTTGTCGTAGTACTTTTGCAGAGTCAACATTCCCTACATCTTCCAATGCATCCGCCTGGCGAGATAATGCTAAACTAGTATCTACCCCAGATTCGATCTGTCTTTCCGTTCTTCCCGCTGCGCTAAAACGAGAACGAACGGCACCAACAAGTGCATCTCCGCTTTCAGCAGGAAGTGATATAATACCACGAAGAAGTGCACCTGCTTTAGATGTGAAACTTCCTTTCTCAGCTTCTACAACAGTTTCCACTGCGTCATCCACTTTAGATGTTGCATCCTCAAAATAACGTGCGCGTGCATCTAATTGATCTGCTAACTCACTTCTTCCTCCCTCTCTCGCAGTATCAGCCTGCCTTCGTAATTTGGCAGGATTTCGTGATTGTATCGCTTGCCGAACGTTGTCAGCAAGTTTTGTACAGCGAATACCTTCACAAAACTGCGCTTTTGGCGCCTTATCAAGTCTACTAAGATATTCCTGACCAGCTCTCACATCAGCTTCCGCGATAGATGCTTCTCGCTTGGCACGTAACGTATCTAACTTAGATGTGATATCATCACTTGCTTTTTCAAGACGAGTAATTCGTGTATCAAGCCTCGTTCTTTCAGCCGCTGTGGTAGCTCTTGATCTTGCAAGACGTAAATCATCAAGCAATTTACCTGTCTGTTTTGCCTGTCGTCGAAGAAGTGTTGATTTTCCTCCTTCTACCGCTCCTTTTGCACCTCTCGCAAGTAAGGCAGGTGATTCCGTCACATCTTCCGCAATTCGACGAGCACCAGTCTTTCCAATATTTCCAATACCAAAGACTACTCCTCCTACTATTTCTCCAGTTTCAAGAGCAGTACGAACAAGATATCTTTCTCGTGCTTCATTAGCAGTTGAGTCTAACGCCAAAGCCTGTGCCCGTTCTTTCAGAAATTCTTCTTCCGTTTGATCTGCTCGTTTTTTCGCAAACGCAACTTGTTTTAAGGCAAGTTGAAGCTGAGACCCAGCAGCAGCCTGACCTTTCTTCTCAACTTCTGTAAGAGCGTCTTTCACTTGACCAATTAAACAACTTTTTTTATCAACTGTACATTGCCATGACTCTTGTTGCCGGTACCATCCTGTTTGACGAGGATTACATGAAACATCATCAATACATCGTATATATTCGCTAAGTAATACCTTTTGCTCCGCATTAATTCTTGCTCTTGCATCCCATGAACGTTGTTGTTCATTATCAAGAATACCTGCTCCTTCCAATAAGGGAACGACACCGAGTTTTCCAAGCGCTGCAAGTGCAAAATCGTCGTATCCTTGCACATCATCAACGATATATGCCTCAACTGCATCACCCCATCTTCCTGCCGCGACTAAACCGCCAATTGCAGATTGTTCCAATTTCAAATCTGCTTCTTCGTCCAATATTTTCGCCCATAACGCGGCTGCTTCTGTAGCTTTAAATTCATCACGACGTACCGTTCGTTTTGCAAATTCCAAACCAGGAATGTCTCCTTCAACTCCTTCAAGCGTTTTCTTCGCTTCTTTCAATTTACCTGCATGAACTTGTGCAAGTGCTAATTTCGCTTTAATTTCACGTTCGGTTGTTTCATCCAAATTCTGGACGTCATCCAAACGCTCATTATACAACGCAATTGCAAGTTCCGAATCGCCAAGATAATCTTCCGCTTCTGCCTGAACGGCCCCATACGCTTCTCGATCACGTAATTGCCATTGCTGCTCCAGAACGCCCACATAATCCGCCTTTCGATCATCTAAAATCCGTTGGGCTAACCGTAACCGGCGTTGCGCTGTTGTCGCACTTTGAAGATCTACATCACCAATGTCTGTGAAAAGATCACGACGGAAATTATCATCATCAAATAATCGTTGGATCTCAATTTCAATCTCTTGTTTCGTTGCCCTTCCTCCAAGATTGAATCGAGCTCGCAATTCCGCTTTCGCCCGCATATCTTGAATCGCTTTCTGATATCGTGCAACATTTTGTCTTGCAAGCGCATACGCTTGCTCAGCTTGTTCACGTTCACCACCTAACTTAACAGCTTCTGCTAAAAGAACTTCTTCTTCAACTGTATATCGTCGCTGGAACTTCCGTTTCGCTTCCAATTCGGCACTTTCACGACGAGGTATTTCTGTTAAAAACTCAAGTTCAGCTAATCCACCCTCTAACGAAGTTGTATCCTTCCCTTGTGCACGTTGCTGTGCAATCGTTCCTTTTGTAAAACCGATTTCTGCTTGCGCATTCAATGCACGTAGTCGTTTTACTTTACGTGACAACTCCCCGCTAGAATCAACTAAATCAAGTGCAAGATCACAATTAGGAGAAATACATTGACCTTCCCGAGAGATTATGATTGGTTCGCCTTCAAGTGAATAGGAGAATAAATCTTCCCGAAGAGAGGAATGAACACGATCAATTTCAGGATTATTCGCTGTCACAAATGCTTGCCTCACATTCTGCGCATACGCAGGATTTGATCCAAGTGCAGCAACATCAACACCTGTTTGTAATCTAACTGCTTCCGCAACATGTAGAGGGATGGTAGATGGAAGCGGACTTCCTTCCTTCAAGGCAATGATAATTTGTTGCGCCTGATCTTTATCCTGCTCACTAAGGAGTACTAATGGAGTTCCAAATGACCTCTCGCTACTTATGGCTGCTTTCCCGACAGCGTCTTCACGAGTTGTTTCCGCGACAATATTCCCTCCAACAATTCCAACACAAGAATCGCCATCATGACATGCAACAATCTGCCGTGCCTGCACACCATTTGGCGGTATGGAACGTGGATCTACTGCCGAATGAACTTTCCCATCTTCACCTACACGAAACTCAACACCTATCTTCTGAGAGTCACCAGCAACAATAGATTTCACTTCTTTATACTCTAACCGTCCCGTCTCTTGATTAAATACACGTACTTCTTCCGTATATCCGTCTCGATGTATTTTAGCATCAATTCTTGCAACAACACCTTCACATCCACTACATTTCACATCAACAACATCAACACCAGGATTATTGGAAGGAACCACCCTCACTCGTGCTTTCTCATGTTGCGTTGTGATTTCCTGACTTACAAGATCGACCTTTCCTTTCCCTTCAATATCAATACGATGTCCTCTGCCAGTATCTTGTACTCTCGCTGTAAAGGTCTCGCTATCTCCTTGCACCGACGGTTTCGCAGGATCTCGACCGAGAGGAACGCCAAAGACATCCGTGTGTTCATAGAACACGCTTGCGTGCCCTCGGACTTCGAGATTTTCCGCATTTTGACCGGACACAGCAACAACGGCACCATCTACATCACCGATACCACCATCCACCTGCAGCGTGACATCAAATCCACGTGAACGCGCTGTGACCGCACCCGGCCCACGTGCAAGTGTGACATCCGTCTCACGAACATCTCCTTCAATTCCCTGATATTGTTCAAGAGTTACTTGTAAACCTTCATCCGAATCAAGTAGCGTGAATGCACCATCTGTTGTATAGACATCAGCATCACCAGTGGCATCATATCGCACATATGCATTATCTGCCTTGACACCTTGCCGCGAGATTTCCACTTTTCCATCTTGCGATTCAAATCGAACTTTTCGTTTTGCGGTATGACTTGTCCCACGTACATTTTTTCCTTTAACAACTGTCTTCCCGGGCGCTACTTCCGCCTCAAGATCAGCCTCCTCATCAAACGAGCCAAAAGTTACATCATCAGCACAGATCTCTGCACCTGTACATTCACGCGCAACGCTGTGTTGCACTAATCCATCTTCATCAACATTACGAAAAATCTCTGCTGCACCATCTCCTGTGAATGCAATATCTCGTGTTACACCTTCACCTGCCTGTTTCTCAACAACACCCTCCGCAGTGACTTCCAGTTGTGCCACTCCTTTGTCCGCAGTAAGTTGGTCTAATGATCTCCAAATCTTATTGATCCTAATTCGTTTTCCTTCTGGATCAAACGCATCAACATCACGTCTATTTAGTTTTATGTTTGCTTTATACTCATTAAATATGAAACGTTCCGCTTCATCTGGTGCTTGTTGAATTGCTTGTGCATTCTGGGAGTCTCCACGACCTGCAAAGAACTGCCTCGCAACATCTTGACATGCATTCCCACCACAATATCCATTGCTCAATACCTGAGGCAAGGCCTCTCGCACCTTTTCCGCATCCGCTGGATTGTCAGACAGTGCATCAATAGTCCTCCCAGGATCTGTCGCGAGAGCCTGAAGAATATTATCTTTGGTCCAATCACCTGGAGAATCTAACACCGCAAGAGGATCGTCGGAAGACACAGGCGTTTCAGGAGAAGGTGCTGCCTCAGGAGCAGGAGTTGGGATCTCAGCTGCAAGAACAAGCGTGAGCATAGCGATAAGTACAAATCCAAACGCAATTGTTCTACTTCGCAATAACCATCACCTCTTTTTCTACAGAAGCACCTTGTGAATCTGTTGCAGTTATAGTTACAGGTGATCTGCCTGCACGAGCGGTACCAGATACAATTCCTTTATCTGAAATTGCAAATCGAGATGTTTCAAATGAGATAGCATCATTATCTGCATCTGTTGCTGCAACCTGAAAGGAAAAAGGTGTGCCTGCTTTCACATTGATGACAGGTGAGACGTCAAGAACTGGCGCGGCATTTCCTGAAGATTCAACTGCATACGCGAAATAGGAAGGTATCGCATTTCCATAAAACAAACTATAAATCTGCGTACTCTCATCAACAGGATGAATCGTCACTTGCGGTTCCAAACCTGTGAGAAATGTAAGATCAATTACATTTGACTCATCATATTGTTGTTGAATTGTTTTTGCATCTCGTATCGCACTTCCAAGTGTTGACGGAACTTCAAAGGTAAACCTGTCAATAGTAAATGATGTGTCGCCTTGCTCTACATAAAGATTGTATTCCGTTTCGACACGGACAGTAGTGGGTGAAATAATAACGTTCGTAAATGTAGGAAGGTCTTCCGGTGCAAGACCATACCCATATAAGAGATTCACGTCATGAACACTTGTTGAGGGTCGTAGCGTAATTGTCACATCTTGTTCTTCAAACACGCTGAAATCTAAACAAGTAGGAAGTGCAAGATCGATATAAAATCCGATGTGTCGTGACGCAAGTGATTCATCTAACAATGAAATTCCATCCTTGAACGCATACCGTAGAAATGTTGTATCGGTCACAAGTGTATGTTCATCATACATCACAATACCACCATGTCGTGACGCGACGTCAATCGCTTCCACTGCTTTTTCTTCAATACATCCTTCCACAAATTGCACGATCTGTGGTCGTATTTGCCTGCTAAAATCGGTCTTCTCACCTGCAACATCTAACCCATCTTTCGCTCCCTGATTCACAAAATAGAAAATGCCTGCCGCTAACGCTAGAAGAACTATACCTAGTACTACGAAGATGGTCACCTGTCCTCTTTTTTTCACAGGTTCTAGTATTGCGTTTTTGTTTATAAAGCTATCGAGGTAGAGAAGAGGGATTTAGAGAGAAAAACGCTATTCTTGACGAACCAACGGCAACAAGGTGTACTCTTTTGTATCAATATCAAGATCCCATTGACGTAAAAAACTTTCAAATTCGCTTGTGACAGACATTGGAACAAGAATAACTCTGTTTGAGAGTTTTTCAATAGTTTTGAAGTTCCGAAGTCCTCGTTGAAACATTACTTTCTTTGAAGGTGTCAGAGATGTTAATTGATATTTATACAATTTAGCTGGTTTGATTCGATAGACTTCCGAGAGATATTTTTTGTTTTTCACTGAATATCCTTCACGAATAAGTGTAAGAAAAATGAACTTGTCATAATCTTGTAAGGTGATAAATTGAATGTCCGTTGTATTTTGTGTACAGGACTGTATGTTCTTTTTCACCACACTCTTATCAATCGTGCCGTGATAGAGAACAGCTATATCTATATCAGAAGGTCGAGAAGCTCCTTTCACTGATGATCCAAAAAGGATTATGTCAACAATGTTATCTCGTACTAATTTCTGTAATTTTTTGGCTAAAATGTTCATTTTCTTGTATGATTCTGTGGATTGTATCCATAAATGTCGTAACTGTTTCTTCAAGTGCTGGTTTTGAATACGAATCTCTGTATAAACCCCAGACATCATCCAATGCAGTATAAAGCAAAGGTTCTTTTATCTCCAAAATTCTAAATCGTTCTGAATGATTTTTTGGCAATTTCTGATATTTTGCAAAAATGAGGTAATCAACTAGTGCAAAGAGTGCTTTTGAGAGAAGAATTGTAACTGATTTTGTTTTTTGATGTTTTTGTAGGATACATGCCGCCTCATATTCCTCCAAAAATGTCTCTTCTAACTCCTGTAATTGACCCATTCATGTCTAAAAGCAGTAGTTCTTTATAAGTTTTACTATTAACAAAAAGAAGGAAATAAGGTTTATTTGTTATTTGTGTAACAAAGTTATGAAATAAACAAAAAGGGGAGAAATGGAGAAATAAGTTTATTTAGTAATTAATGAATTACCTAAGCAAATAATCACGTATTTGTATCTCAAACGTTTCAAAATCAGGCCTTCCTTTAATGATTGTTTCATACGCTTTTGCATCATCTAACGAACCATATTTATGCACAATAATATTTCGAAATCCTTTCATTTCACGAACGATTTCGGCTAATTCTTTTGTAATTATCCCTTCTTTCCGAACTAACTCAATAAACGAATCTTCATCAGTAGGTGGTCCAATATGTTCTTTCAATACAATAATTGCAAGAATATCAATGACGCACTCAATTGAGAGCTGGATTGTTTTTTCACACGCGCGTCTTGTTTTTGTGTCTGCAAGATACTGATCTTTGGACGTAATGAAGGAATCAAGATCTTTCAGATACTTTTTCATTTCCTGTAATTTCAAGGTGATTCTCGTACTAGGTTCCAACAACATCACCTTTAGCAGTGTCTAAATAGAGGTTAAAAGGACGTGAAAATGATTGATAGGATTTGATAACCTTGATAAATTGCTCTGTCGTAAATGCTGAATCTTTCGAGTACAAAATCGTACCCTGAATAACTTCATTTTGAAGCAACGTTGGAAGATGTTGAAAGATTTTAACATCCACGTTTTCTGGAAGAGAACCAAGAACATGTAGTTGAAAATCAAAACAATCATTTCGTTTGGCGTCATAATAAATAGCCATATCTATATCAGAGAGTGGATGCGTATTTCCCGTGACACAACTTCCAAAAAGAACGATAAATTTAATTTTTTTCTTTTTATCAAGTTTCTGTATCGTTGAGAGTATTTGAGGTAGATCCATATTAATTTTAGAAGATAGTAACTATATAAACCTTACTCAAGCACTTTCACTGTATACAACCGTAACCAGGAAAGGAAGAGAAGGAAAATTGCCGTATGATAAATCATAAGATATGTTGGATGAAAAATGAATTTTGTCACAACAAACGAAATAAACCCAACAGCAACGATCGCACCAAGTAGCACAAAAATAAGTTTTCCAAATTCTCTTTTACGTTGTGAAAATGTCTTGTAGACATTCATAAGCGTTGCAAAGATACGTTGTTTCTTCGCAAATTCGTGAAAGACAACAAAGATAAAGAGGAGATAGATAAACACAAACCACGATCCTAACGTTGCACTCACTCCCGCGACCAAAGATTCATTTTGAAAAGTGGATGTAAGAAATGTTAGTATTGTCCGAGTAAGAAATGCGGGAATTGCATAGAAAAAAAATAATGCAACAAGTACTATGGAAAGTATCATCCATTTCCATGATTGTTTTGCCTTAAACGGAGTGCGTGTCAAGTATCCCCACAAATATTGCCGTGACATCCCATATATCGCAAGCGTGAGAAGACATGTAAGGGAGATAGCGACGATAATAAAGATAATATACGATTGTAGATTTTCTGCAAGCGCCTGCACAACCTGAGGTTGGCCAGATTCCAACAATGCCATGACATCCTGAACTGGCGTCCCTTGTAACACCGTATCCAATTTTGTTTGGATGATTACACCTAACGTGATAAAAATGAATGCGATACCGCCGATAGCACCTACATCGCTAAGAAGTGACCTAACCCATTTTCTATCTGGAATGAATGATTCTACTATGTTCATTCTGGTCGCACCCTCTTTGATCTACCGCCTGACACCGTGGTTGACTCGGTCGATGATTCAGCCCGACCAATCTCACCAATGGACGCGAGCACAACATCGTTACAGATGTTTGGAAGATCTTCACCAGTGTCTTTTCTAAAGAGATTACCACTTGTACCCCGTGTTCGGGGCGGTGAGATCCAATCAATACAGACTTTCTGACCATGATAATCTTTCGTTGTGTACACCGCGAACGTTTCCCCGTCGGAATCACCATTTTTTAAATCAATGCCAGGATTATATAAATCTTTATCTCCCAACTTGACGTTAAACTTAACCGCAATTTCATCATCAATATACGGTGTTAACTTCTCGTCGGTCGGTGCGGTGACACCCCAACTTATTTTATGAAGGTACCCTTTCGCAGGAATCTTATTTTCTTCATCCTCCACCGTTTCATAACAGAACCCATCCTCACTACAGAACAATTTAGATTGTCCACTAGAATCTTTCCCACCGGGGCATATAAATTCGTCTTCCGCATCTTCATCTGGATTTGGTTCGCATAAAAGAGCTTGCAAACCGCCGACACGTTCCGCTTGAATGCTCGCAACGGGATGTTGTTGACCCTGATCCGTTTCCACCGTTCCAACACCTAAATCGGAAGTATCTTGCGGGAAATCAAGCATCTCTCTACATATTTGGGATTCGACATAATCCTGATCAAGGATAGTGTTCGAGAACCAACGATCAAAATCATCCGCCAACTCTGTTCCTGCATGTTCGCCAATGAGCGCGTTGGAAAGTGAATGCCAATTTCCAGTTGATCCAAAGAGCGCACGGATTCGTGCAGAGGTATCAATATCTTGCCGGACGGTGAGATGCGTAGGAAGTTCATTCTCCTCTTCATCTTTCTCGTCCTGTTTTTCATCATCTCGTTCTAATTTGTGTGCCTTAGCTGCTAATTCATCTAATTCTTTTGCTTGCCTTTTTAATTGTTTTTTTGCGTCAGCTAATTGTTTTTTTT
>NZBO01000023.1 GCA_002686315.1 archaeon
AATCATATCTGAGAGAAACCCAAATATTTTCTCTGCAATACATTCTGACATATTTGCTAATCCACATTCAGGCATATGCACCAATCCTCCATTTCTGTAATAGTGAAATAATTATGTAATTAAACAGGATAAACATACCAACCAACAAGAACATTTTCATTGATTTCGCATGTGCGACATGGAATAGTGCGTGAGAAGTACGATCTTCTAAAGACACTGAAACTCTATTGTAAGGATAAATTGCTGTTAGTTCCAATCGTCCATCTGTTTCATATTCTACTCCTGCATATTCGACGCTATAAAGACGTTCAGAGGGTTCGATAGTAACTATGATGGTATCTCCTTCCATGTACATTTGACTATCTGTGTCAACAGTGAAGGAAAGATCAATTTTTTCGAGAAAACAAGGAACAACTTTTCTCTCAAAAAAATCATATAATCTTAGGTTGCATTCATCGTTTTCTGGAATAAGTAGTTTATCTTCAAATCCTTTTACTCCTTTTGTTTCGTGTGAGGGTAAATATTCAGCATACACCTGTAACATTCCGTTTTCTAAGATTTCCGAAAAAACGTAATTATGTTTATGTAAATAGCTTTCACCTACATCTAATTCCAAATTCACGAAATCTTCTGAAACTAAATTACCGTTAATTGTGCCATTATATGTATCTTCAACTTCAAAGGAAGCTTCTAAAACAGGATTGTGGATAACTGCTACTACTGAATCTTCTACTACTAAACGATCATTTTTGTATTCCGTTCTATTCCATAAACATTCTGGCGAACAATATTGACATCGTACTTGCATTGTATAATGTTGAATCTCGGTTGTTACAAGAATGTCATAGGATGCTTGAATTTCAATGGGTGTCATGTGGGGTGTATCATGTCGGAAACGTGATTGAACTTCTTGATTATTAATTGAAAGAGATTTTTCTGTATTATTCCTATAAACTCTTCTATCTGTTCTACAATCGCCAGAAGTCGTTCCACGAGGAAGAACAACGTCATACCCTTCTCCTGTTATGATCTCTCCTCCTGTGTCAATATGTAGCTTCTCATCATATAACACAGAAGGCATTATTGCACCTATTTTTATCCATGCGTTTCTTATAACGCCTTGATTTTGCATATTATCAGGAATAACCGTACTTTGCAAATTCCAATCTCTCACTAAAGAGTGATCTGGGTAATGTTTGGTATCACTCATAATATCTGCTACCAAATAATTTTTTTCTTCATCTGTTAGATCACTTTGCATAATCTCTTCGCACATTTCAGGATGAGCAGTAAGAGTACAATCTATAGCTGTCGCCATTGGCACTAATAATAAAAAAAGGAAAATGGCGATCTTCATGCCATTAACCCAATTAACAATGGTGCTGCCCAGATGACAAACAAACCAACGAAAACGTAGGTCGCGGTATTCTTTGCTTGATCTCGTTTTCGTGGATCGCTACCCGAAGACATGTAGGTAATTCCTGCATACAGTAAGAAAATCGCGGCAACTATCGTTGAAATATATTTCACAAAAGAATATATTTTCATAACTGGTTGCAAGATTGCATCGAACTGTTCTTGATCTGCTGGATCAATCCCATCAGGTATCTCTGGTCCGTCAGCTAACGCCATTGGTAAAACCAATAACATCAAAGCTAAAGCTAGGTATTGTTTCATTGTTGTGTATCTCCTCAACTAAGGTTGAAGGACCCCAAAACCACCTAAAATAGTAGTGTCAGAACTTGTTTATAAAGCTTGTACACCTCTGGGGTGGACAGACTTTAAAAGGGATTGAGAACTCTACTAACACATGAGCAAGAAAGAATTATTTATCGAAATAATTGAACGAAAATTGAAAGATTGTCCCGAATGGCTACGTCCTCATCTACGTGTAAATTTGCTTAGAGACTTTGAAGAGAGGTATCAATACGAAGTTTGAGGACGCAAGCTATTTAAAAACAAGTTATTTATCTCAATAAAAAATGGTGAGTAAACAACTACAGTTTTATGTGAATGAAGGAGAGGGATACAATTTAGAGTTTAAAGAGGGGTTTTCTAAAGATATTGCGAAAGAGATATGTGCCTTTGCCAATTCGACAGGAGGGAAGATTATTCTTGGTATAAGTGATAAAAATGAAATAAAAGGAATTAACGTCACTAACTCCCTACCATCAACAATTATCGATATTGCTCGTAAGTTAGATCCTAGTGTACAAGTAACAACGAATCAAATAGAAAATGTGTTGGTAGTTGACGTGCCCGAAGGTAAGGACAAGCCATACAGATGTAAAGAAGGTTTTCATCTTCGTATAGGCTCTAACTCGCAAAAATTGACAAGAGATGAGATTTACGAATTTTTCAGAAAAGAAGGAAAATTATCTTGGGATGATTTGGAGAATAAGAAATTTGAATATCCTAAGGATTTCAACACAAAAGCATATAAGAAGTTTCTGACATCGACAGGAATTACGCAAATAGAAAGTCCAGAAAAAACATTGGAAAACATTGATCTTATTCAACAAGGAAAGTTTACGAATGCAGGCGTTCTTTTATTTAATAAAGAAGTACGGAGATTTTTCATTCATGGGACGATAACTTGTTTTCTGTATCAAGGAGATAATAAATATCGTATCCTAGATAGGAAAGAGTTCACCAGCGATTTACGTTCAAACTACGAAGATGCAATCTCCTATATGATGTCAAAATTAAACACTGAACTTATTATCAAAATAAAGCGTGAAAATGTACCTGAATTGCCAGAAGAAGCGTTGCGTGAAGCACTTCTTAATGCTATTGGACATAGGGATTATACGATTAGAGGAGCAAATATTCTTGTAGATATATTTTCTGATAGAATTACAATGACAAACCCTGGCGGTTTAGTTGGTGGCTTAAAGAAAGAAGAATTTGGCAAGAGAAGTCTTAGCCGTAACCGATTACTTTTTGGTGCTATGCAACGAATGGATTTAGTAGAGGAGGCGGGTTCTGGGATTTATCGAATACGTAAAGCGATGAAAAAGTATCGCTTACAAGCCCCCATCTTTGAAATGGATGATTTTTGGTTTTCTGTCACCTTTAAGCGACCTGATCTCCAAAAGTTATCAATGCAGGAGAGGTTAGAAGGTGGTCGGAAAAGTGGTCGGATAGGGTGGTCAGATAAGTGGTCAAAAGAAGGGTTATCTGAGAGGCAAATTGAAATTCTCGCTATAATTAAGGACAATCCTAAAGTATCTCGAAGAATACTTGCCGAAAGAGTGGGAATTAATCAATCAGCGATACAGAGGCATTTAGAAACTCTTAAAGGCAGGGGCATTATAAAGCGTGTTGGATCTGATAGAGGAGGGTATTGGGTTGTATTAAGTAACGAGAAAAACAAAAAATAAAGACCTAATATTTTCTCGCCTATTTCCGTGAAGTCAGTCAAAAAGGTATTACGCTGGGCGTTGGCGCTTTTATTTCCTTTTAATCTTTCTTATTTGTGGTGCTATTTTCGGTCTGGCTGTATCAACTCGCCTGCTACTTCTCAAAACATGCTTACTTCTAAGTGATAACTAACAAAATCTTTATAAAATCAGCCCCATCTGAGTTGATTATGTCACAACAATACCCAATCTTTGGCTTAATTAGAAGAATTGAAAATGATGATCTTGCAAAAGAACTAATTCGATTTGCACAATTTCAAGATCTTCGTCATGTAGAAGATGTCGCGAAATATTCTCGTCCTGCACTTGAAGAATTAGGAGTTTCAGGAGATACTATTGGTGAGTTAGAGACAAGATTGAAAACCGATTACCAGTTGGAATTTGCAACAGTATCGCCAACACGACGTGATACTGCGGCTTTCGAAGTAGTGAATAAAGGGCATTATTTGGAAGTTAACGGGGTGGAAATTCGACGTGGACATGGAAGATCGTTATCTTTAGATCGAGCAGAAGCAGTATATCGCGCGTTTCAAGAGGATCCGGATTTTCAATCAGTTGTTAGTAAGGCTGGTGTTAGTAGGTCAACAGTTGTGACCTACTTGCGTCGAGCAAATTTATTGCCTCCTATCAAGAAAAGATCTGCGAGACCCAAAGCTTCTGTTGTTCCAGGGAAGCGCCATTATACGAGTGCGAGTGGTGCTCCCCCAGAGAGTGTTTTTGCTCTCATTCAACGGCGACCCGATACAATAGAATGAATGAAGCATTATTAGATCTCCCAGAACAAGAACGTGACTATCTCGCGCGAAGTGCTCTTTCTATCCTTCGTAGTGTGGAGGATGCCTCATTAGAATCAGTCTTGAATGAAGTTGCTACATTTAGAGGTGATCTCGAATATGGCTGGGAGGAAGCAATTCTTAGTGGTATGTATTTTAGATTACCAAGTCAGGTGAATGATCAAATATTTTGTTCTGAAAGAGCATTGCTTAATTATTTACTTCTTGAAACGATGGGGGTTTCATCACAGTATGCAGTGGTTCCTAACTATCTTGGAACTGGTATGAATCACGAAGTAATTCTCGTTCCAAACGGAGATGATGTGTTTGTGGTTGACTGGCAGAAAGCATACCGAGCAACTGTAGATCACACAACAATGCATGTTTCGAGCGGTATGAAGTTTGACCTTGCAAAAACAGAACTTATTGACGCAAAAGATGTTGTTCCACGTGTATATCATTCTCAAAATGGTGATCATTTTCTCGATGCACTTTGTTGTGGACAAGTATTATACAGACGGCTTACAACGAATGGCGAATTGGAAGCGAGAGTTAGTTTTGATGATTCTTTTAATGAACTTATGTTTGATTACCATTATTCATCTTCCATGGCTGTTCCTGGTTTTTATTTTACCATCTTTTTTGAATTACAAGAAGATGGTACATTTAAGCAAGATACTGATGCAGGTGTCGTTATACAAGATGAAAAGGGACTACGTAGAATTTCGTATCTTAATTCTCATTTGAATACAATAGCAAAGTTGTCTGAATTAGATCAACGGGCAATTTATGGTTTCTTATTGTATGATTCTATAACGAAGGGAAATCCTACTGAATTTTTTTATTCTGATCATGAACGGGAAACAAAACTTGCATCGATGCGAAATATTTGTGAAGATCCCACTAACAAACACATAAATTATGCAAAATACACAACAAAACTCTTTGATCTTCTGTACGATCAAAGCTCAACTCATGCATCTCGGTTCTTAGATTTTGAAATTTTTATGTCATCATCATTTATTGAGTGTCCTTCTTTAGCAGATTTTCGCTCACTTGCACGGACTACAATAAGTGTTGAAAATGAAACCATTGCAAGATTCTTGCACATGGGGGTTGCACTTCGAGAAATTGCAACTGTTGCACTTGCCACCGATGCATTGGCATCTCAGCAAAAATTATGTCAAGAGTTAGCACATCGAACTGGGAAGCCATATGTTGCAATACCGCCATCCCTGTTTGTTGACCTTCTTACCGATCTTGGTTCAAATAGTATTTGGCAAAGCACGGATTCATGATCACTTTCGAACTCTTGTTCGTACGTCATTAACTTTTTTTCGGCCTTTTGCAATTGCTTTTCTTGCACGCTCTTTCCCTCGCCGCCGTGCTGCACTCACTTGCTTCTTCCCTTTCGCGACAACTTCTTTACTTTTAGCCCTACCAACTGCAACTGTTTTCTTACCAACCTTCACAACTTTCCTGGTACTTGTAACACCAACATCAACTGCTTTCTTAACTCCTTTCTTAGCATGTTCATGATAGAATTTATACGACGTATACCTCCTCACGGCGTCAGCATATTCCTTACCAACCCACCAGACACCAAGTGCAAGCATCAACCATGTTATGATGTAGAGCACAATCATCCAGTTTCTAAATAAAGGTTCATTCCAATGCAGGATGAAGAGCACTTTCGCATAATTTCCAATAAGAAAACTAAGAATCACAACGAGAATTCCCATATAGAACTTTGTTCGAAACGCATATCTCATAGTAAATCATGCACCGTAATGTTAGGATTACTTAATCTGTCGCCCTTATTGCAATAGGGACATCGTAATTTTGTGGACACAAATTTGTATTTACATCGTTCACAATAATGATTTTGTTTTATCTGTTCTTTCCCATATCCCCATGCTGGATTACTATTATTCTGGTAACATGCGTAACACTGATACTGTTTTTGTGTCTTGTCAACCAGTAGCGCGGATGATAAATCTATTGCATCTTTACATGTTGTACATTGAACTGGAACACGAAGGAGTGGCATATCTTGAGGGAAATGGCAATGATATAAAAATGTGTGTTACCCCTTTGATTGAAGAAAATGGAAGGGGAAAGGTTTAAGAGATAATTCTCTTTTTAGATGCCTATGAAACAGATCCTGCAAGATATAGTTCCAACAAAACAAGAATGCGAGGAATTTACGAAGGTAGCGGATGCTGTAATCAAGAAGATAAAAATAAAGGATGCGGACGCCATCTTAGGAGGGTCTGGTGCGAAAGACACATGGTTAGCGACAAGTCATGATATCGACATCTTTGTCCAGTTTGCGAGAAAATACGAGGATAAATCTATTTCAGACATTCTAGAGAAAGTATTGAAAAAAGCGTTCACAAAAATAGAACGTCTTCATGGAAGTCGAGATTATTTCCAACTTTTCTATAAAGGATACACAATCGAACTTGTACCTATCATCAAGATCACAAAGGCGGAAAATGCGTGTAACATCACCGACGTTTCCCCGCTTCATGCAACATGGGTCAACAAGCAGTCAATGAAAGTTAAGAATGAAATTCGTCTTGCGAAACAGTTTTGTAAAGCCAACAAGTTGTATGGTGCGGAATCATACATTGCAGGATTCAGTGGATACATTATTGAGATTCTTATTGTCTACTATGGTTCGTTTGAAAAACTGTTACGAGCATCATTACAATGGAAACCACAACTTGTTGTTGATGTAGAAAAACACTACAAGAACCGGAAAATGGCATTATTTCACTTAAATAAAAGTAAGACACAATCCCCACTCATTATCATTGATCCGGTTGATAAAGGAAGGAATGCGGCTGCTGCACTTGGTGCGGTAAAATTGAGAGAATTCACTAAATTAGCGAAAAAGTACTTGCAAACGAAAGATCTTTCTTATTTCACTGAGAAAAAGGTTACGAAAGAGATGATTATACAAAAGAAAGGAAAACAACACCTTACTCTTATGACTATAACACCACAAGATGGAAAGCGGGATGTTATTGGAATGAAGTTGCGAAAAACGTTTGAATATATTGAAAAATCATTAGCACCATTTGCTCTTCTAAAAGCAGGATGGGAGTGGAATCCTGGCGAGGACGCATTACTCTATTATTATACAAAAAAGGACATGCAATCATCATCTATCGTACGAAAAGGTCCTCCACTCAAGATGAAAGAACAAGTAACTAACTTCAAAAAGAAGAATAAAGATACGTACATTAAGAATAAAACCATTTTTGCCAACATTACGGTGAAACATCCTTCATTAAAAGCGTTCATTAAATCTGTGTTGAAAGAAAAATATGTTACGGAGAGAACTAGAAAGGTAATAGTAGAACTCTATTAATTATTCTTAACCTTTCATTCTATTTTAGGCTTTATACGCACTCTATAATACAAAACTATAAAAATGGGTATAATCATAATTTTGTCTAATGAACGGGATTAAAGCGGCATGTAGGCGATGTGGTACTTCTGTACCCTATGATCAGCTTAAACTACATTATGAATATAAGCAGATGGTATGCCAGGGTTGTTTTAAAGGGAAAAAGACCCTCGAAAACAAAGTGAAAACACCCAAACCCGAACCACCTAAACCTGCTGGATGGGATAAAGAAGATGAATACCTTGAAAAGATCTCAAGGCAGAAAAAAGAGCAGCAGAAAGCGCAATTCGTGAAAATTCCTGGAACTGATTTTGTCAAATGTACATGCATGAAATGTAAATATCAATTCAAATATAACCCATTCACGAAAAGGCCGACATGTTGCCCGTATTGTGGTGAGGGAATCCCGCGATTGAAGACGTTTAGTATGCTCTAATCCCTAATCTCACTTATTTTCTGTAACCGAATCATGCGTGCGAATGCACCTTTCTTCTTAATAAGTTCTCTATACGATCCTTGCTCTATAATTCGTCCCTTATCCATCACCACGATGACATCTGCATGTTTAATCGTACTAAGACGATGCGCGATAATGATGGTGGTTTTCTTCCCTGCAATCGCGAAAATTGATTTTTGAATGTATTGTTCTGACTCTGAATCTAGCGAAGAAGTTGCTTCATCAAAAATGTAAATGTCTGGGTTTTTTAAAAGTGCACGAGCGATCGAGATTCGTTGTTTCTGTCCGCCTGAGAGCCGAATACCTTTCTCGCCAACAATTGTGTCATACCCATCATCAAATTCAAGGATGAATTCGTGTGCGTGCGCTTTCTTTGCCGCGGTAATAACATCTTTCCTCGTTGCTTTTGGATTGGCAAATAAAATATTATCAAGAACAGATCTGTTAAAGATTTCCACATTCTGTGAGACGACTGCGACACGTTTCTTATACTCCTTAATTTTGTATTTGGAGATTGGATGTCCATCAATTAAAATATCGCCACCCGTAATATCATAATTTCGAAGTAATAATTTAACCATTGTTGATTTACCTGATCCTGATCTCCCAACTAATGCCACGACTTGTTTCGGTTTCACGGAAAGGTTAATATCGTGCAACACTGGTTTTGAATCACCATAAGCGAATTGTCCTTGGACAAATTCAATTTTTCCTTTGAGTTTTGTGACTGATTTCGCACCAGCTTTATCTTTTACCATTGCCTTTGTTGCAAATAGCTGTAATAACCGCTCGATAGGTTCCGCAGCATCTTCAAGATAACTATATAATCGACCAATTCGATATGTTGATAAGAACGCACGTTCCGTTAGTGCATAGACTAACACTAAACTTCCTGCGCTAAGTGTTCCTTGCAGAACCATGTATGCAGCAATTCCAAGTGTTCCGCCTCGCCCGATTGTAATTAGGACATCGCGCCATTTCAAAATTTCAAATGAGTATCGTGTTCGTTTATCTGCGTGGTGCAGGTAATCAGCAACCATTCTCTCAAATTTGTGAAATTGCTTTTTTTCTTGAACGTAATCCTTCACAGTCGAAATGTTAAACAAACTCTCGCCAAGCTCGCCAATTGCATCATCACGGCGCTCATGATATAATCGTCTATATGGTTGCACTTCTTTAGATGTATACATTGTGATATAGGCAATGATTGGTAAAAAAAGTGCGAAGATCGCACCTAAAATCCATTGTTCGTACAGTAACAAGATAAATGTTAACACTAGTTGAATCGTTGTTGGGATAAACTCATGGAAGATAAACCATGATAAATCTGCGAGTTTGAACGATCCTTTACTTATCTTAGAAACTTGCGCGCCGGTGTTAAATGATTCATGATATGCAAGATGAAGTTGTAACAATTTCTTTTTTGCACGTTTTAAGATTAACGAATCGTAGTAATACATCCATCCTAACTGTTTCCGTTTCGCAAAATATTCAATTACCGTAAGTGCAACATAGGCAAGGAACACGCCGCCGATGAAGTACATTAATCGCGTTGCATCACTTTGTCCTGCAACTAATTCATCCACAATTACTTTAATAATAATGACAGGAATAAATTTGATGATCTCATACAGAATGCCAACTCCGATACTTATTTTGAGTCCTCGTTTAAACTCTGGTACAATACGAAATACGTTTGTGAAAAATCCTGCCTCTTTCATGTTGTGAATAGTTTTGTAAAAATATATAAAAGTATGGAAAAGTGTCCCCACGAAGAATGTCACTACACGCACCATGTGGCCGTCATAGATTTGAACTCCGGTTTCAAGCTCTTTACTAAAGTAATCCGCAAGCTTGCGTCCTATTTGCATTACTCAATCAAGTATCCATGCTAGACGATAGGGACTTGGAGATAAAAAAATGCTGATTCTTTAAAAATTATCTCTTCTTCACTAACTCCCCACCACCGGCAGGTAAGAAGGTAATAATATCATCTAACTCGCCGCCTTGCAACTTGGCTTTAATTTTCTTCGCTAACTCCGATTTCTTCCATCTTCCCGGTACGACAACAATATACTTCTCCGTCTTTTTCGAGACAGCAGATTCTGGGCCGCCAATGATTCGATCTTCCACTAATCCGATAGCATACTCTAACTTGGGATGGACGTACAACGTCTTCCCATACACCATGAAACTTCCTTTCGCCAAATTTTCACCGGACTGCGCTTCCTTCGTTACTTGCTCAGGTTTGACGTAAAACACGTCAGCGGTTGCATGCCCCAGTTTCCACGCTTTCGAATAGACACCAACAGCTTGCGCGGTTTCATTGATTGTTGTCTCACCTGCTTCCTGTCCTTTCTTAATAACAAAGAAAGGTGAGCCTGCCATATCGGTGTGGAAGACTAAATCTTCTTTCTCTGTGTGTTTCTTCACAACAATTTCATTGGAGGTTGCATCTTTCCCACCGATACACAAGAATCCTTCCGAGGAAAAGAACCAATGAAATTTCTCATACCACTCTTTCTTCCTATTTCTTTTTGCTTGCTTTATTTCTTCCTTTTCCCAGAACTTGCCTTCCTCTTTCTGTAACTTTGCTAACGCGGCACGACTTTCCTCTAACGCCTTGTGTGCACCTTCCAACTTCTTCTTATTCTTCTTCGCTTTATCATAGTACACACCTGCATTCTCATCTACTGATTTTGTAAGGCTGAATTCGATGTTCATATTGCTACATGAGAGGTAACATATAAAAAGGCTTTCCCTTCAAAGACCTATATGGAGAATTGTCATTTCAAACCAGACATGCACGTCTTTATCTGTGTGAATGAGCGATGTAGTGGAGATATGCCAAGTTGCGCGCCTACCATTACGAGAGAGATGGTGAAAGACGTGAAATTGTGGGTTCGCTCGAAAGGATGGACCAATTCAATTTATGTCACGAAAGCATCTTGTTTAGGTTTCTGCAACCCTAAAGGAGGTGTTCTCTGCATCTGGCCGCAGGGACGGTTTGTGAAGGGTATCACATCAGTGAAAGATATTAAGAAGGTCATTATGGAAGAGGTTGAAACATGAAAAAACGACTTGGGATGATTATTACAGGGCACGTGCAAGGTGTCTTTTTCCGCGATTTTGTGAAGACACATGCAACTGAGCTTGGCGTAACTGGGTATGTTCGAAATATGCAAGACGGGCGTGTTGAGGTTGTTGTGGAAGGTGAGGAAGAGCATCTTATTACATTACTTGAATTGTGTGTAAAGGGACCTTCTTCTGCTCATGTTACTAAGATAGAGAAAGAATGGGAGGAATGTACCGGTGAGTTTAACACTTTTACGATAACGTATTAAAAATGGACATAACAATACAGAACGACACGGATAATGAATTTATTGTTAATCTTGATGGTATGATGTTTAGTGTTACATTGGATGATGACTATCACAAAGAGATAGCACCAACAGCAACAAAAGAAGAATTAATAAGGGCCTCCTTCAAATTTCTGTTAGATCGGGAATCAAAAGAATCAATTCTGAAAACGTTTAATTTGAAGGTTATTGAAACATATTTTCCTGAATATAGGGATGAAATAAAGAACTATCTCTAACACTTCCGAACATTCTCCACAATCAACGCTTTTTCTAAACAAATTTGTTCTTCATCATACATCACAACTTTTGGGGTGATTTTCACTTGTCGAATCTCCCCAGAAACACTAGAATCATATTGAATGTGGCCAAGGTAATTCCCTAACTTATCCATCTTCGCTTGATTGACGGTAAAGGTTTTCGCTTCCTGACTCCCGATAACGTTGACGATAATCCCTTCAACTTTAATGTTCACCCCATTTTCTATCGTAAATGCGATATCTTTCTTTGCAGCGTTATAACAAAACTCTGGCTGCCCACCAATCGTTGCCAACTTTAATCCAATATCAATCGGACACTGTGCTTCCAACTCCACTTGTGCGGATCCAAAATTCATGACAACAACGCCTAACGCTGTCGCAAACGAGAGTAATAACAGTGTTGCGATCAACGGAGAAATGGCACGTCTATCTATCATGTAGGAAGAAAGTATGTTAGTATATAAAAAGGTGACGTATCAAAAAAACCACTAAGAAGTAGCAAAAACAAGAAAATTTATAAACAGTCAGCGTAAACATACCTTGAAAAAAGATGGACACATTCGAATTGAAGAGAGAGCAAGCACGTTTAGCGAGACGAATCATACTACGAGATGCAATCTCTACACCTAACACAATTGGTGCGGTTGAATGTATACAACAAGGTGATAATTTACTTGCAGCGGTTGTTGTCTGCAACTATCCTTCCATGGATGTTGTTGAGAAAAAAGTTGCCATTCTTCCCTCACCACTTCCCTATAAATTAGGATTCGTTGGATTTCGTGAAATGCCTGCAATCATGGATGCATATGACATGCTCGAGGAGGAACCAGATATTTTGTTAGTGAAAGGACTCGGTATTAATCATCCTCGCAGATTTGGTGTTGCGTCACATATTGGATTGTCACTTAACGTGCCAACCATTGCCGTGAACGATTCCCTTTGTTTTGGTTCAGTTGAGAATGGGAAGATTATGTTACATTCCGAAATTGTTGGGTTTGAAATTACGACTAGGGAGCATAGCAAACCTATTTACGTCTCACCCGGTCATAAAGTATCGTTAGGAACAGTACTGAACATTATTCCATCTCTTATTCAGTATCCACATAAAATGCCTGAACCAATGCATATTGCACGGAAAGTTGGGAAGAAGAAGGTGAAAGGATAAAGAAAATGGAGCCCCGGGCGAGAGTTGAACTCGCGACCTTTCGCTATCTGAAATCACAGATTTCCGAAAAATCATGGAAACCCTGATTTTACAAGGCGAATGCTATAGCCACTAAGCCACCGGGGCAATCTATGGTGCATTTTCTCACATTGTTTATTAACCTTTTGGCTAAATTGAATGCCAGGTGAACAGTCTCTTCTTAACACACTGGTACCAGGACACGACTCTCTCTGGTTCATATGCATTCACCATGCTCGACTTACAACTCGTCCATACATTGTGTTACCTTGCTGTCGGAGGGTACCAATGTCAATCGTTTTACTGCCCTTCTTTAATATGGCTTGGGTATGATTTGGACGGGTAGAAACTACGTACTTCTTCATATGGTAAGTATCGCTTTAATTTGAACCACTGCTTGACAAAATGTGCTAATGCATATGATTGTTGATAGAGATTTTTTCTCTTTGCATCGATACTTCCGTGATAGATCCGATGTTCGAAGACACTTTGTACCTGGCGTAAGAACCAATTTTTTTTGAATTCTTTTTTATACAACTTTTCAATATATGCTCGTATGACAACTTCGCATTTCCCTTTCTGCAAGGCTAATTTCTTACCATCTTTCACTAGCTCTGTATCTTTCATCCCAATAAGATGAATGTCGACATCCAAATAATATTTGATCCAGTTGTTATCACTTGCCATTTTTTCTGTACGCCACCAAATCCATGTTTCTTTTGCACCATCTCTTCCTGTTCGTTGGCCGTAATATGACTCAATTTGATTTCCACCTGCTTCCGTGTCTTTCCACTGATTATTCATAAGCCATTCATGCATTGCCTTATAGAACTGTCGTGCACCAAAAACATCTTTATAGGATATTTTAATAGGGCTAAATTCTGGAAAAATACGTATTAACCCATCTATCTTCTGCCGAGGCATCTGAAAAGAGAGGTGTGGTATGTATATAAAGTTTGTCCCACGAAACGTATATAAACTCTCTTTGTCTTCTTGATGGCATGGTGCATGTACGGTCTAGACGCAGAAAAAAGAGGGAAGATGTCTCTGAGAAAGCGGTAATAACACTTCTTGCAATGTTGATTATAGTGAGTGCTATAAGTTTAGTATTGTATGTAACGGTCTTAGAAAATGTACAGGTGACACTTCGACCAGAAGCGGAATTATATCTCGAAATAACGGAATCGCCAACTGCACTTGTCGTTACAGATCCTGTAAGGGAGGAAATCAATGAAACAAATATCAAATAGAATGATNGCATCACTACTTGTTGCAACATTAGTTGTGGTAGTTTTTGGAACGGTGCTTAACATTAGTTTGTTATACACTAATGGAAGTGCACCTGGAAGTATCACGGCGGCTGCAACCACACAAGTTGATGATAATACATACCGATATGAGGCGGTTGATGTGAGTATTACATCTAAAGATGGACGTATTAGCGAACATTTCGAAGATGTGAGTATTGTCTTAAAGAAACCATAAGACTTTAAAAAAGAGAGCGTTCTTACCACTCTATGTTAGTTGGAATAGTCGGAAAACCATCTGTGGGAAAAAGTACGTTTTTTAGAGCGTCTACGTTAGCGGAAGCGGAAATTGCGAATTATCCGTTTACGACGATTAAACCTAATTCTGCGATCGGATTTGTCAAACTTGATTGTGTCGACACAGAATTTGAGACGCAATGTCATCCACGGACTGGTAGTTGTCAAGATCATACACGATTTGTGCCAGTGGAATTACTTGATGTTGCAGGTTTAGTTCCTGGTGCACATGAAGGGAAAGGAATGGGCAATCAATTTTTAGATGACCTTCGACAAGCAGATGTGCTTATTCATGTTATCGATGTATCTGGCAGCACGAATGAGAAAGGCGAATCAGTTCCTACTGGAAGTTATGATCCTGCGAATGATGTACGGTTCTTGGAAGTAGAGTTAGACATGTGGTATCTTCACATCTTGCAAAAAGGATGGGAAAAATTTGCACGAACCGTTATTCAAGAGAAACAAGAAATTCATGTTGCCCTTGCGAAACAACTTTCAGGATTGGGTGTTACGGAAGATATGATTGAAGATGCTATTAAAGGCCTTGGGCTTGATAAAGAAAAACCTAATTCATGGACGCCAGATGAATTACAGAAACTTGCAACAGCATTACGACAAAAAACGAAACCAATGCTTATCGTCTGTAACAAGATTGATGTGCCTGGTGCAGCAACTAATTTGGCAACATTGAAGGAAACATTTCCCGATTATACCTTTATTCCTTGTTCGGCAGAGTCTGAGTTAGCACTTAAAGAAGCAGCGAAGCATGACATTATCCAGTACATTCCAGGTAGTGATTCATTTACGATATCGCAACCTGAAAAATTAAACGAGAAGCAGAAGGCAGCGTTACAATTTATTCAAGATACAATTCTTACTACGTACCATACGACTGGTGTGCAACAAACACTTGATACTGCTATTTTTGACGTCTTAGGATATATGGCAATCTTCCCAGGTGGTGTCAGTAAGTTGGAAGACAAAGATGGGAATGTGTTACCTGATTGTTTCCTTCTTAAAAAAGGAAGTACTGCGCTTGATTTTGCCTATAAACTTCATACAGATCTTGGAAACAATTTTATTCGCGCGATTGATGTAAAAACAAAGCGGACTGTTGGCAAAGAGCATGTCCTGCATCATCGTGATGTGGTTGAGATCGTTGCAGGACGATAGATTTTTGTTTTTGGTCTCTTCTGAAAGTGATGATACTAAAGGCTCTCGTCTCCTTTTGAATTTAACCAAAATCATTATAAAGATCATTTTTTTCCCGTTACGTATGAATTATACAATAGTAATTGGTTCTCACAGGGCGGAGTCACAATCAACGAAGGTTGGCAGCTATATTGCGAACCAGTTAAAATCAACAAAGTCAAATAATGTTACTCTACTTGACCTACGTCAAAATCCTCTCCCTTTATGGGATGAGAGTGCGTGGCAACGTGGAAGTAAACTTCAGAAAGTATGGAAACCTTATGCCACAAAACTATCTTCATGTCAGGCACTCATTGTTATCTCGCCTGAATGGGGTGGGATGGTACCTGCAGGTCTTAAAAATTTCTTTTTATATTGTGGGAAAACAGTTGCGCATAAACCTGCATTAATTGTGGCGATATCAGCATCAAGAGGTGGTGCGTATCCAATAGCAGAATTACGAATGAGCAGTTATAAGAATATTTATCTAAATTATATCCCTGAACACATTATTATTCGAAATGTTGAGAACGTCCTAAATGACACATCGTTACATGAAGATAAATCTGATCTCTATATTAAAAATAGGATAATACACGCACTTGGACTTCTTGAAGGATATGGTAAGGCACTACAAGGAATTGCTGCATTACATGATTTTGAGAAATATCCCTATGGAATGTAATTTTCTCTTGTGTGATTTCTATACCTGTTCATTCTATCTATTTGCGAACATATATGCTTAAAAATATCTATTCACTTTAGGAATATATGACGTGGATAGATAAACTCACATCCCTTTTCACAGAGCCAACTGGATCTGAAACCATAGATATATCTTCTGTTGAACCTTGGTTGCGTACTCAATCTGTAGGTGATGCAACAATTAATCGTGTCATGAAATTGTTAAAACGACACAAAGAACTTGAGCATCACCACGTAAAAGCACACCAAGAGTGTGAGAAATATAACGCACGATTTATACAATTAAAAGATAAAGCGGAAGCGAAACAACGTATTCTTGAAACATATCGGGAAGATCCACTTCATCTAATAGTCCAGCAGCATACTGAACAGCAAGATGCGCTGCGATTTGAACGAACAAAAGTTCTTGGAGAAATTAAGAAGACTATGGACCCTCTTACTTCACATTTCGCCCAGTACCACATCTTGCAACCAATGGATCCCAAGATTAAAGGGTACCAGGAAGATCCGGTACACTCGTTTATTAAAGATGACACGTTGTCAATTCTTCATTACCTTCAACATATGCATGCGATTGCACGAGCTGGGAAATTAGATGACCCGTCCGGCCATTTAACGACGATCACACCTTCGCAGTTAACAAGTTTACAGAATCAATATAATACCCTTGCGCAGACAACCTCTAGGAAGTTAGATGGAGATGCACAAGTTTTCCTTCATAAAGTCCAGGAAACTGAATATAAATTAGATCATTTTATGGATCGATTGAAAAGAGTACAGGAACAAAAACGTGACGCAGAGGAGCACTGCGCCGCACGAAAAACGCAACTGGAACAACATGTCGTACTATTGCAAGATACACTTACGAGAATTGCAGGTAAACCAATCATGCTTGATTTCTAAATTGTCTATAACTTTCTTCTAGAGCCCGCATTCCTGGCAACGCTTTTCCTTCTAAGAATTGCAACGTTGCACCACCACCTGTTGAGATATATGTAATATCATGTGTTAGATTCAATGTACGTAATGCATCTGCCGTTTCTCCTCCACCGACAATACTCGTTGCGGTGAGTGATTGTATACATTTCGCGATTTCTTTTGTTGCATGCGCGAATGCTTTATTTTCGTAATATCCGAGAGGGCCGTTCCAAATGACGGTCTTTGCACTACGGAGATATTTTTTGAATAATGTTATGCTTTCAGGACCGATATCGAGTCCAATTTGATCTGTGCCAATTGAAT
>NZBO01000024.1 GCA_002686315.1 archaeon
CCTGTAGCTTAGTCCGGTTGGAGCGCCAGTCTTATATGGCTGTGTTCTACACAATTTAAGATAGCTGGAGGTCGGGGGTTCAACTCCCCCCAGGCCCACCTTTCTCTTCCCACTCCATATCTATGTAATCTTCTTTGCCAAACTCCCATACTTTGACGAACCAGACATCTTGTTTGTCTACGAGAATTTCTTTCTTTCGTTTGGCAATATAGTCTCTAACTTTCTCAAGTGAATCAAAATATTTTGGTGCATCCACGCCCTTCTTACCAAAACTGCCTTTCACTTCTGAACCAATAACAACTTTATATTTTTCAACAGGTTCTGCCATAATATCTCAAGAATTAATCACTTGTTAAACTTTTTGCTAAGACCCAGCATAACATACGCTAACTTCGCTAAGGCATACGCTTCCCCTTCGTAATCATGCTTCGGTGCAAATTCGACTATATCTGCACCAATAACCGTTTTTGTTTTGAAAATACGTTCTAGTGTTGCAATTACGTGGTTCCATGTTAACCCCCCTGGTTCAGGTGTTCCTGTATTTCGAATGAAAGATGGATCAAATGCATCCACATCAATTGTGATATAAATTTTTTCTTTGAGTTTTGGAAGAATTTCTTTCACTTTTTCAATATCAAACTCATACGCCTTAATAACGTGGACATTTTCCTCCTGCTCCATCAATCGTTTCTCATCAATATCCATTGACCGAACACCTATATTCAATAATGAATGTTTCTTACTAATTTGTCTTGACACACACGCATGATTTAATGATGAACCGTTCCAACTATCGCGAAAATCGGCGTGTGCATCAAATTGAATGATGGAAAATTCATGATTCTGTTCAAGACCTTTCACAATACCGATTGTAACGGCGTGATCACCACCTAATGAGATGATGAATTTATCTTTCTTATTTGCAACTGTCTCACTCACAACAGAAACCATTTCTTCTGGGCTCTTCTCACATAATGATAACTCATCCATTACAGAAATACCATCTTCAAACGCTTCTACGTCAAATCGGCAATCATAATATTCTAAATGTTTCGACGCTTCAATAATTGCTACAGCTCCTTTCGAAGTCCCTTCTCCAAATGTGAGATCTTTCTCATACGAAATTGGTAAGATGACAAAACGTCCTTCCTGATATTCTCGTGGGAGATTCATCCAGATCATTTTTCACCGTTAAGATCAAACCCAAACAGTTGCGAAAGAGTCATCTCATACTTTCCAAGTATTCGTTGCATGCCGGTCCCTGGATCAAAGATCGCGCTAATTTCACTTCCATGTCGAAACATGTCTGCACATTGCCGAAGTGTCTCCACTTCAATCATGAGACCATCATATGTTTGCCATAGATTAAATGCAGGTCTTTCTGTTACGACGCTACGTTCTTCATACCGTCTTCTTCTAAACGATGCGTGGATAACCCCATCTTCATCATGGGTTCGATCTGGATCATGTGTATATTCAATGATGGCATCTCTACTTTGAACTCGACGTCCGCTTGGCGCAGCAAAAAATGAGTATTGTCCTTCTCGTTGCTGGTGACGAATGACTTTTTCTCCAATGTAGCGTAAATCGTCACATATCTTTTCCACGAACTCACTTACTTGACTCCGTGACTCGCCAATTATGTCCCGGGCAATTGATGCGAGTGTATTTTCAATGAGTGTATAGCCAACATGCATCGCACGTACGTCATCTCCTGCACGTTGCAAGCGCCGTGTCACGATATCATGCCCATCTTCTATCTCACTAAAATATGTGAATTCTTCTTGACTATCAGTATCAATATATAACAAGTCTAACATTGATGTTTCTACTGCCACAACCAATCTTTCTAAATTTCCTACAAGGGCTACATCCCCTTGATCTTGAAGTCGTTGATACATTTTATGTTGCCTCCATTTCATATCTTGTTATAAGAATATATCCTATATCAAATGAAAATAACGCGATCCATGGGATCCAGATTCCTGTACTAATCGCGACAGTTAATACGGTTAGTTCAAGGATGGGTCGTGATTGCGTTATCTTCTGTACCCATTTTTGTTTGATTTTGTGTTTGTCTGTATACTCATTCACTATTTCTTCGATGATGTTTGCGATAACATATATGAGTAAGAGGGTCCATGATACACTTGAAAAACCTATACTGAATCCAAGAATGAAAAATGTTCCCACGCCTGTGTAATGTGCAGGTCCATCGATTTTACCGATGAGAAGTAAGCCAAGAATGACACCAATCCATAACGTTGTAATCAGGGGAAAAAGATACGTTCCCATAAATAATGTACATCCATATAGTACACCAAAAAATATTCGTATTGCCTTCCTCGATTTGACACTATCTTCCAAAAAATCGGCATACTTCACAGTACATCCTGCAATGAAACTAAGTACAATGAGAATTATCCATTCATTCATGTCTTCCTCCCAAAATCTCTTTCATTGCGATTGCAATGAGTGGAAATACAATTGTCGCATCAGCATCGATACACACATTGTTTGCATCTTCCTTTAACTTACTCCATGATTTCGCTTCCTTTGGTCTCGCGCCAGATAAGGATCCATCTCCTTCTTTTGCTGTTGTAACATAGATTGCGTAATCGAGTCCTTCACGAAGAATGTTGATACCAATCAGATGATGTTTTGCAACACCGCCACCAAGAATAATGCCTGCCGTTGTCTGTGCGTTTAATACGTGTGACGCAAGTTCTTTCATGTCTGCCGTTGTGTCGATACCAAACTCATTGAATTTTTGTTTGAAAAAGAAAAGTTGTAATCCTAATGCGCCATCTGTAATTGCAGGGCAGAAGATTGGGATGTTATTTTTAACAGACCAATATAAGATGGAATTGTTATCTGTTACTGTTTCGCCTATCTTTCTGATTAATGCAGATGGTGAGATGAGTTTTCCTGTTTGTTGCTGTTCCTCATACGCTTGCTTGAAAATCGGTATTAATTGATCTTCCAACTGTTCATATCTATCATCGGGAACGTAAATGTTCCCAATTCGATTGATCCCTTTCTTATGCAATTCCACGTCGTTTGAATTAAACGTGCCACGTAAAAATGGTTTTACTGTTTTCATCAAATCTTCCTCGATAGATCCTACCGATGTGATGATGACATCAACCAGTTTTTCTTTCACGATCTGTGCAAACACTTCACGTAATCCGGATGATACCATGTTAGAGGTAAAGGACATAAAAATGGTTGCATTATTTTTCCGCATAGTACGAAGGACGTCAAGACTTTGGCCGAGATGTGTCGCTTGAAATCCTATCGACTTCGCATTTTGCATGAATTCAAATACCGTTGTATTTTTGGTAATTGTTGGACCCTCAATTGGTTCACAAAATGATTCCGCGTCAAGGTTTTCACGAAATCCTCGATGAAGCACATTTCGTTCAACTCTTCCTGGCGTGAACTTCTCTTTGATAATCTCAACTGCTTTGTTGACATCAAATTCTCTACAGGAAAAAATATCGATAGATGCAAATTGTCGATCTGGGTACGTGTGAATGCTAATGTGGCTTTCTGCAATAATGATAAACCCGGTAATGCCTGAATCATCTGGGTTTTCTGCAACGTGGTTTTTGACAGTAGGTTCTGTGATTGGCGTCATGTCAATTAAGTCTGGGAATTCTTGTAAAAATGAGGTGATAAAATCTGGGTTGTTAAGTAGTGCTGCGTCACATTCAAACGCGTCAACGATAAGATGTGATCCTTCTCCATGTTTACTTGTAATATTCATTGTATTGCCTCTGTTATATACCAAAAAACCAACTATAATTATGTGTAGAAAAATCGTTACTTAACTTCCTGACTTACGCACTGAATCCATTATATTCTCCAATAGCGGTTTCTTTATATAGTTTTGTGTCATAATTTGTGAATAATACGTTTTAGGCACTATTTTTCACTGATTAGGTGTGAAATCACAATTCTTACAAAGCTAAAAATGATCTTTATTTAACTTCTGGGGCCTTTATTTGTCTCCTCTTAATTAACTACTCCTTTGTGACGAAAGATTTAAATAGTAGCGTTTATATGAGTAGTATATGGCAACTAAACAAAAAGAGAGTGTAGCTGATTATGTACAAGCACCAACTGTAATGGATAGACGTAAAACTCTAGCATTAATGCTTGGAGGTGCTGGCGCAGTAGGTTTAGGTACGTTTAAAGCAGCAGATTATGCAGCAGACCAATTTTTAGGTGGCCTTAATGCAGGTGAAAGAGCATTACGTGAAATTGTCGTTAATTTAGGGGAAGTACTTGGTACGGTTGTGAATGAAACGAAGAAACAACGAAACCAATTAGAAAAATCGTACAAATCGGCATATGAAACTTTGGAGCAAATGGGTGTCGCAAGTGCGAAAGAAGTTACCCAAATGGAGAATGTCGTGGAAGGTTTGAAGCGGGTTGAAGAACATTATACATTCGCAAGACGAGCACGAATTGCGAAAGATCGTTTTGACGACTTTCTTGTTGGAATTGAAACAACATATGAAGATGAAGCAAATAAAGTTCCTGGCGTGGAGGAATCGTTTGAGTGGTTCCGTAAAAAAGCAGGAAAGCCAACCGGCGCAGCAGGAAGAGCACATCGAGCAACGGCAAAAGACCGACTTGAAACACTTATTAAACTATATGATACAAATTCCGATCTTCAACGAACTGATAATGCAGTTGCGAAAAAAATCAATCAATATATTGGCTCAGTTCGAAACATGTCGGAAGAAGAACAGCGATTCCTTGGTTTTTTAAAACAAGAATATGCGCGGTCAGGAAGTAAAGAGCCGCTTCGACAATTTATTCAAAATTATGATGGATGGAATGCGAACGCAGAAGTGCTTCCTGGGTTGCAACGTACTATTGCGAAAGCCAATGACATTGCAGAGCGTCTTCGTGAAAGTCAAGTAGACGAGAAGAAAGCGAGAACATTACTTGAAGAAGGAATGGCGATGGAAGATCCTGTACGTGCCGTACCTACAGAGAAATGGAAAGAGTCACCATATAAAGGGAAAGTAGAAGATTTTTCAAAACGTGCATATAACTTAATCGATACATTAAAAGCAGATACACGACATAACTACGATATCGTCACACGTGCTGATTTAATTACGAAAGATGCATTGACACAGTGGGCAAGCCCATTTGTTGGCTATGCACGTAATGTTGTTGCTGGATTGGCTGCTTTATGGGCAGGGAACGCAGTTCGAGGTCGACGTAAACGAAAAGCAGATGTACGAACACGCGATGGTGCATTAGAAGACATGTTTGGAGATCTACAAACTGAAAGATCTGGAAGAGCTGCTGCAGAAGAAGCACTTGCTACGGCTGGTAAAGGTACTGATTATAAGGCAGCTATTGCGGATCGAGATAGATACGCGGCTGCATTAGAACTAAAAACCAATGAATTAGCACAAGCAAATGACACGATAGCAGCGTATAGACACAAAGACGCATAACATTTAAAAAATACAAAAAACAGAGGCATATAAAATGACAACACTTAATGAATGTACACAAATTGAACCATTTCATTGCGATGAAACAACGCCAGTTGTAGAAGTTGCAAAATTATTACGGGGCGTAACACTGCGACATATCTTTGTTACCAAAGATGGTGAACCAACTGGTATCATCTCCGTGATGGATATTAACAATAGATTAGTTGCAGAAAATAAACCATATGAGGGAACCACTGCAAAAGATATCATGACGATACCAATAACATCATTTTCACAAGGAGCAAGTTGTGAGGAAACACGTACAGAAATGATTAAGAACGGATGGGCAATGTCGCCTGTTGTGGATGATAATAACAAAATGGTAGGGATCATTGGGATCCACCACTTGATGCGAAAATGAACCGAGCAGAATTTGTCAAAGAACATTTAGATGACTTGTTGAAGAATGAGTACATTGCAGGGTTGCATAACGATAGGCCTAACAGTGCACAACAGGAAGAGATTAAACTGTATGTTGAGAAAGTAGCGGGAGATGCATACGATACAATTGGAAAAGAGTATTTTGAAACAAAAGGAGTAGGTGGCTACGCTTCATCTCTCTTACGAACTCTTGGATTAGCTGCTGATGTTATAGGCGATTATACTTTTTGGGCATTTGGTTTAGGTGCAGTGTCAAANNTGGCNGGAGCAGGTCTTAAGACTACTGCAGACGCGATTGACGGAGCACACTACAGTAGCACACGTAAAGATAGTGACCTTGTTGATGCTGTTGAAATTGGTGCTCGTGGTGGATTAGCGCGAATACTTGGATATGTTCCACTACTTCCTGGAGCAGGTATCATTGACTATATTGATGGCTCAAATAAGTTTGATGTTCAAATAGAAGATTTGGTTAAGAAGTACGTAATTGGTGCTGTTCGAAAACGGTTTGATCCGATGTACAAGCCAGCTCGTGTTCCATTGAAAAATTATGGTAATCCTAATTATAAGGGAAACACTATAGATGATGCAGTCCAAGCGGCAGCATAATTTTTTTATTTTACTTTTTTTAATTAAACGAAAATCTATTCTTCTCTAAATATCATCTGAGGAGCAGAATCTGTCATAAAGCCTTCTCCTGGCACGAATACTTTACTCACACCATTACGTGTAAATGTTTTTCCTAATGATTCTACATTATCTGGAATGGTAATTACTTCATATTCTGCAGAACCGCCATCATTCACAAACGCTCGTGCAGGACCGTCCATATTCAACTGAATGAAATCCATGTACCCATCTTGATTTAAATCTACAAGCAATTGTCCCATGCCGAAATGGTAATTACTTACCTTAGCTTGTTGTGTGACGGGGATGAAATTACCTGCATCATTGACAAATAATCTGCCAGGGAACTTCCGCGCATGATGCGCAAACCATTTGATGTAATTCTCTGCGACAACCAATTCAGGATAGCCATCGAGATTGAAGTCTTCTACCATCGCACCCCATGCAAATTCCATATCTGTGAGACCTTGTTCTTCGTTGATATTTGTAAATTTGAAATTGCCATCGTTTCTCAGAAGAGCCCAATCACCGTCAAACTGTTGTTCATCTTTCAAATCACCTTGGAATAAAAAGTCTGGTGCCAAATTTGCAGCGTTACTAAAGAAGAAATCTTGATCGCCGTCTTGATCTATGTCACCAATGCCAAGACCCATCCAAAAGCCATAACCAGTTGGTCGTGCTTGTTCTGTGAATGTATTATCTTTGTTATTTTTGAAAATTCGTACTGTATCTGTGTTTGGTGAGACAATAAGATCTTGCCAGCCGTCGTCGTTTAAATCTAAAAATACTGATAAAAATGTGTTTGTGTCCATTGCAGCGCCAGATGTTTTCGTAATGTCCGTAAAGGTATTATCACCGTTATTTAGCAATAAAATATTTTCTTTACCATGTTCAGGATCGTTATAGGTAGCTGATTTGAAGTTTTCAGGGTTCACAAAGGTGCTGACATACAAATCAACCCAACCATCTCCATTAATATCGCCTGGAGCAGCAGAGAATACAACACTGTTCGCTTCTAGGTTTAGAGATATTTCTTGTTTGGTGAATTTTCCGTTTTCATTGAAGTAGAAGAAAAGGCCGTTATGTCTCGCAATAAGTAAATCTACATCACTATCTTGATCGACATCTAATGAAATGATGCCGTATGTTGCAGATAAATCTGAAATGCCTAGATCTGATAATCTCGTGAATTCGTTATTGTATGCAAACAACACATCATCTTGTCCTTCCCCTCCTCCAATTAGAATTTCAAAATTACCATCATTATTAACATCAATAACGGCACCACCTAAGAACGGGAATGTTCCTTTCGTAAATTGGTGTGTGAAGTCTAATTCAATTTCGCTAAAGGTTGGTGTTAATTCATGTGTTGTATCTTGATGTTGTTGCAATGGAAAGAATGCTGCAATAAAGAGAAAGATACATAATGTGAGTATACTTAGAACCCATTTGAGCCACGTTTTCATGATGTAAGGATAGTGAGAATGTTTTTATATGTTTGTACCTCGTGAGCATTGTTTCATAACGTTTATAAGTACTTCTCTGCAGTAGTAATGTATGAAAATAGAACAAGTATATGTAGAAGAAATTGAACAAGATCAGAGTCCACTTCTTCATCTTGGAGTAGAACCTTTACCCTTTCGAGGGGAACCAACAAGTACCTTGTATGTTGATGGCGGCCCTTACGCTGGGTTGTATGACGGAATGAATCCAGATAATGCAGATCTTGACGATATAATGGGAGATCTTGAAATTACACTAAACGATTTTGAAGGTCAATTCAGGCGAGGTCAACCGTTACGTGTGTACGTTGCGCCAGGTCAACGAGAAGGTTTGTGGGATCCTGTTATCGCAGAACTTGAGAACATGTATGAGTGATTTTAATTATCTTTCTAAAAAATAAAAAAATAAAATTAACGATTGAATCCTCCTCGTTGTCTACCAGGTCCTCGTCGTTGATTCTGTTCGCCATCAAACTGACCACGTTCTCCTCGCTCACCCATCTGTCCTCCTGGACCTCTCTGTCGATCTTCACCACCACGATGTCGTCGTTCAGGCAAACCAATTTCCTGCGACAATTCCCGTGCTTCTTCACGCAAGTTGTGGATTTGAATTAATGTTGGAAATTCATCTTCCGTCACGATTTCTGCCATATCTTCACCATGTGGTAATTCAGATATAGCCGCGATCCATGCATCGTAGTCTCCTGTGTCAATCGCTTCGTCAATTGCCGTTTTCGTTGCACGATGTTCCACGATCTTATTGAACCTCTCTTCATCAAAATTGTCAGCTGCATCCGGATTCTGTTCTGCTAATGCTTCTACGAATGCATCATAATCACCTGCATCCACTGCTGCTTTCATTTCATCACTTGGTTCAGGCCGCTCCTCTCCACTAAATTGATCTTCCGCCATTACACTTCCTGCTACGACGCCGGTAACACCTAACGCTAACAAGCTTAGTGCCATTGCTTTCTTTGTTTTTGTTGTCATTTTTTCATACCTTCCTGGGCCACGTCTTTGCGTTGCCTCTGGTATTCCTAATGGCTATAGTGATATTTAAGCAAGAAGAACACTAAATGTACACTTGAAGTGCATGTTTATGCGTACATAGAACGAATATTGGATACTATTTTTTTCAAGAATAAGACTAATTGATCCCACCATGATAAGACTGGTTTTCTCACTATAACTGGTTCCTCTGTAACGACGATTGGTTCTTCAACTGGCGCTGGTTTACTTCCTGTCTCTTGAATTGGCATTATCTCTTCAATTACTTCCTCGCCTTCTACAAAAAAATGTCTTGATTTCCTAGATTCAAAATCGCCCATTTTGACATGCATCACATATTCCCATGATCCTGGTGCAAGATGTCGCGTATCTATTTTATAAGGATTGGAGTGCGTTGCGCAATCTACATCTTGTAAGGGTAAGCCACTTTCGTATGGTGGACGAAGCATTCCTTTACAGTACTCATCATCATCAAGTGTGCTTGTAAAACGATAATAAATCCCAAGTGAATCCTCTATTTTTTCTCTTTCTATTGTGAAACCCTTCTCTTTCGTGGAGACTGCATCTTTTGTTCTTTTCTCGCCTTCAATGACGAACCATGTTGAATATTCTTCTCCATTTATATTCATTTGATAGACCCATGTCCCACTAAGAATGAATGGAAGGGACGTCGTATAAGGTCTATTCTTGAATGCACATATTGCACTTCGTTTTTTCCCTTCTGGATCGATAGTTTTTGCTTCACATGTATCTTGTTCAATGTTTGATGTGATTTTAACACGATCATCGCCCACTTTCGCATGTAGTTTTGGCGTTGGTTCCGGTTCCTCTTGCTGTTCTGGTTCTTGTTGCACTTGTACTGGATTTTCTCGTTCAATCGCAGTAATTGTCACGTATTTTTCATTGTTACTCTCATCTGTATCGACAAGCGGTTCAAGAGCCTCTATGCCATACCCTATCTCATGATCACCAAGTCCGTCTGCTTCCTCAACTGCAAATTGCATTCGTACTTGTGCAATGGTATTTGGTGGAATTTCAATATCTAATGGGATTGCTGTTCTTTCCCCTTCAATAATTCGATAGAAATTATAATTTTCTGGATGAAGTGTAAGCTCACCTGTATTTTCTATTAAAATGGTAAGTGTTTGCCACTCCAGAAATTCAACTTCTTGTCTCTGTGCCGTAACTGATTGGATATTAACATCAAACTCATAATCTTCTTGGTAGTAGAGATATAAACGTGGCCAGTAAAACTCGTTTGGTAGTTCAGTTGTTCCAAAAGATCCTGCTCCTTCTACAGATTCATCAAGTTTGGAAAGTCTAAAATTAGACATACCATCTTGTACTATTTCTGTTACATCAAAAAAAACGTGGTATGCTTGATCCTGTTCTAATTCAATAACTTGGTCGCTAAGAATTGCAGGTTGTGTGTCCCATGTAAGGTTTTCCCAATCTTCAACGCCGTGTGTTATATATGGAACATCATTATCATGAGTAACTGACGTGATTGGTGTATGAAGTACTGCTCGCTGAATATTTTCGTGCTCTATACCATCAAGATCGAAATCCAAATAGAGTCTATTTATATTGTCCCAATAGTCGTTTCCAACACGTGGGTAAATCAACCCGACATTATCCCGATCTTCTGCAACTGCTGCTTCCTGCTCTGGTTCGAGAACATCAAACCCGTGTACAC
>NZBO01000025.1 GCA_002686315.1 archaeon
TCCGTGTTCAGAAACGTGTCAGGAGAGTATTACTGTAGCGCAGAACACGATGGATCTGTTACTTGCAAAGGATAGAGAACGTGCTCATGAGATGATGGAACTTCTTAAAACTTAAGCAGTTTGTTCTGACACTGAAGCGACATAGTGTGGCGATTTTATCCACGCTGAATACGAGACTTTATGTTCTTCAGCCCAGCCCCGTATTGCAGGTGAATACAAAATAATTGGTTTCTGTGGACCCCAGTCATTAAGGTATGATAATTCTCCGGTTAGTCCTTCGCGAAGTGCTCTATTAAAATTAATGGCAAGGTTCAAAACATCTAAATCATTGCTTAAGACAGCGACAGATTCATCCGAGTCAAGAGACGTTATAACAGCTCTCGCGATAAATGATGCATCTGCGTCACTCGTGTTTGGACTTATCTTTCGAGCTTTTTTGACATAGGGTGAGCCAGGAAAAGGAATATGCATTCGTTCCCGTACAAGATAATCTAGAATCTTTTGTTCATCACCGTCGATTGGTTTTGCATGACTCAACCGTTGCACTAAGGTATTATATTCATTACGTAATGATTCTAACAACTGACGTCTCTCGCCTTTACTCCAATGTGTTTTTTGAAGCAATTCACGTCGAACAAAATTAATATGTTTGTTCAATACTTCCACCTCCTTAAACCCATAAGGTGTGGTGTTAAAACCAGGATAATCATGAAACATGGTGTTTAAATAATGAACATGATGTACCCGACGTTGAATAGCAGCAGGTCGGATCTCTTTATATGACGGTCGAGAACTTCGACGGATACGTGGATCAGTGTCGCCACGTCGAAAAGTTGGCCTACCATGACGTTTCTTAAAGAGAGAACCTAAATGAGTACCAATATCCCTTGTTCGACCCCTAATTGGATTAGCGTGATCATGATCCCAATCAAAGATGTTAGAATCTATCAATACAATTGTGTGTAAGTCAGCTACTTCTTCAAGAGATCCACTCATAATCCTAACTTTTTCCATAATAGCAAAAATAAAGGCTTTTTATTTAAATTTAATCACGTGAAAGTTAAAAAAAGATTTTTCCTCATATTTCAAGACTCACCGGGCAATGATCAGATCCGAAAAACGTTGGATGGATTTCTGCCTTTTTCACGTTTGGAAGAAATTTCTCAGATACTAAAAAGTAATCAATTCGCCAGCCAACATTTTTCGCTCGTGCATTCATCATATAACTCCAGTATGAGTACGCATGCGTTTTGTCGGGATAGAAATGTCGGAACGTGTCCACGAACCCGTTATCTAAATATTTTTGTAACCCATCAATTTCTACCTGGGTATACCCTGCCGTTTTGTTATAATTCGGTTTCGGATGAAATAAATCAATGTCCGTATGGGCAACATTAAGATCACCACAAAGGATAACTGGCTTTGTTTTTTCTAACTCTTTGAGGAAAGCATAGAACTTCTTGTCCCAGTCTTGTCGGAATTCTAACCGTTTAAGACCTCGCCCTGAATTAGGTGTGTAAACGGTAACGAGAAAATACTCTTTAAACTCTAATGTTAACACTCTACCTTCATCATCCTCTTCATCGGTTGATTTATTCTTGGTCCCATACGTCACGTTAAGTGGTTCATGTTTACTAAATACGGCCGTCCCTGCATATCCTTTTTTTTGCGCAGAATTCCAGTAGTGGTGAGGGTAATCATGCATCAATTCATCTACTTGTTCAGGATGTGCTTTACTTTCTTGAATGCAGAGAATGTCAGGATCTAACTTTGCAATAGATTCTGCAAATCCTTTCTTCATTACTGCTCTGATACCATTGACATTCCACGAGATAAGTTTCATGAAAATAGTGAGAAAGTATTAATTTAAAAGACTTCCGCATCCGGATCAATATCTTTTTGATGAGGGCATGTATAACATCGGCCTTTTGGTGTTAAATACGATTGACAACATGATTCCTTGAACACTTTAAACACAACATCATCCATATTACTCACCTGACGAACCTAGATCATGACTCTCGCATCCTTCATCATACCCTTCAAGATCTTCCAATAACTCATCAAATGGATTTTTCTTCTTTTTCTTTTTAGGATCTTTTGTCATGGTAACTAAAATTCGTTTGGTTTTATTAAGTGTTACTGTCCTGATTTAGGACATTTCGAAATATACCATGTTGCTGCAGAATGAATTTCATCCACATCTCCATCTTGGCCATTAAGAACAGAAAGTGCAAGAAAGTTTCCATACGACCTGCATAAATCCAAGTCAAATTCGTGAGCATTAATACCGGCCTTTGCAGCTTTTGCCCGCAGAAGATTCGACGTACGCTTCATGGCCACTGAATCTATATGGAAGGTTATTAACCCATGAAATATACGAATCCCGTACTTCAGTGCTCGTATCTTCTTGTTGTTTTTGAGGAATTTCAATATCTAGGGTACAACCCATCAATCCAACTAATGTTAATCCTAATACTGCTCGTTTCATAATGTTATTAGAATATTCCCTTATAAAAAGATGTAGATACTCGAGAACTATTTCTACCCTTTAAACCCAATCTTCTTGTGCGTTCCATCACAAAACGGTTTATTCTTCGACGCACCACATCGACATAATGTATAGTGCTCTTTCGAAATAAGCTCTTTACTCGATTTGTCATCTAACTTGACACCACCACGGATATGGAGTGGACCGTTTTTGGAAATAAAAATTTCTTCTTCAGAAAAATACTTGTCATGTAACTTCCCATCTAATTTATAGGCTAACGAACCGGAAGGACATTTTCGAATCGTTGCAATAATTTTCTCCTTATCTCCTTTATCTGGATTTGAAATTCTATTTTCACCTTCCCAACTAAAAAAAACATTTGGAACACCTTTTGTACACTCACCTGCATGCGCGCAAATACCAATATTATCAACAACAGTTACTTCTTTCCCTTTAAACTCAATTGTATCATACGTTTCTTTCCGTATTTTGACACCACTAAATTTGGCAGCAACATGCGACCCGTCACAGAATGGTTTGTTTTTGGAATGGCCGCATCGGCATAACGCCTGTTCCTCTTGCGTGGGAAATTCTTTCGCTGGATTTGTTAATTTGTCAAGTCCTTTAACTATGTACGGACCATTTTTCGTAGGGGTTATGGATGCCATCTAAGAAGGAGAAGAGAAACGATACTTTTATGTGTTTCTGTGAAAAATTATTTTTCAGTTAATTTTTCCCACACAACTGCCATAGCGTTGTAAAGTTTGAGCTTTTGTTCGTACTTCCATGTTTTAGGATTTGCAATGAATTCTCGTTGAATTGCCTCAACTTCACCTAATGGCCCTTCAAATTTTGCTGCTGCTTTATGACCTTTACAGGCAGTCCAAAGTGCCTTACATAATCTCTCAAGTTCTGCTAAACCTGCTTGCACGGAGGCATCGTCCTCCATCGGAAGCATTCGTTGAAATTGTTTCAACCAGTTTCTAAACGGATCTTTAACAGTACTATCAAGGCCATGTTCACCTTGTTCGTTACTTATTTTAATCAAGAAATTATTAGCCCATTCATGTAATTCACTTACCATACTAGATATGAATGTATACTACTTATATCTTTTTCTCCTCACTAGAACGTACTAAAAAGGTGTACATAAAATAAAAAAATGGCGCCACGACCCGGATTTGAACCGGGATAGGCCGAAGCCAACAAGCTCGCTGATACTAAATCCTGTATTCCAGGCTTGCGCAGTACCAGATTGTGCCATCGTGGCAATAAGGATGGCGGTGGCGTGATTTGAACACGCGGCCTCTACGTAGCTCAGGTAAAGCTGTTAGTCATCAAGCAAAGCTCTCATAGCTCAAGTCATATGAGCGTAGCGCTATAACCAGGCTTAGCTACACCGCCAATCCAAGTAAAAAACAAGCTAGTTCTTATAAAAAGCTTTTCATTTATTCACGCAAATTTAGCACATTCTAAAACGCAAACAATCCACTAAGCACGTTCTGAATCGCCCATCGTGCAAGGAAAAAGATGGGAATTGCCAATAATATCATAGGTATAAAATATTTCACGCCATCTCGCTTGCGTCCTTTCCCAATTAACCCGAGAATCATGGATGCCATTAACGCGTTTAGGATCATAAACACAACAATGAACCAAATAACGAAATCAATGCTCAATGAGACCTGCGTTGCCTTTATAGGAAGAGATGAAACTGCTTCCGTTGGAATCTCCACTTGTGAAAAACTGCTTCGTAATACTTCAATCAGAAACGAACTTAACCCGAATAAAACGGGTGAAATTAACGCGGCGGCTGAGAAAATAAAGATGATGTACATGCTAATACTTGCTTTAATCTTTTTATCTACCAAAAACTGCTGACGTAAATTTGACGAGGTTGATTCAAGTAAGGTTGCCAAACTCCCACCAGAGTCAAGACCTGAATTAATCAATTCGACAGCGCGAAGTAGACGACGAGAATTCACCCTAGCAGCCATATCAAGAAGTGCCTTCCCCACGCTTTTCCCAACTGCAACTTCTTTCCCAACACGATCAATCTCTACTTTTAATGGTCCAAATTCATCACGGGAACTTAATAATAATGCTCTCTCGATCGTTGCACCAGCACGTAAATTTGATGACATTAATTGTAACGCGTCAGGAAGCGATTCTTCCACCAATCTCGCTTTCCGGTCAACCAGTAAAATCAAGCGGAGGTAGATAACCATGTTAGTAAGTACAAAGGTAATAGCAAACACAACCCAGAATGGAATACCAATGAAAGGTCCCAGAAAAAAGCCTGTGAGTAAGCCAAGAAGAAGAGACATCGTCGAAATGAATCCAATAAATTTATGGGGATCTTTTGTAATGTTGGAATATCCAATAAACCGAAGTAGTGGTTTTCGAATAAATGACGGGACGAGAAAACTTATTTTTCGATATATATTTGCCATTTTATTCACCTAACAAACTCGGTCGTTTTGTTTTGATAATACCTGAAAACATTAATTGGAAAAAAAGGACGACTACCAATAAACCAATAAACAATCCTTTTAGTAAGAGTTCATCCATTTCAATTAATGAGGAGATGACGATAAGCATCGTGATACCTAACGCAGGTAAGATGACTGCCCCCATCATGTAAAACATTGCGAACGGACTTAACTGGGATCCGTAGCGTTCAATTTGAATAATTTGTTCTTTTGTTAAATTGACAATGACTGAATCAATCACCTGATTTATTTGTGCACCTTCCTTTAACCCATTCATCATCTGCCACAGTGCTCTCCTAAAATACGGTGACGGGTTTTTCAACGCTAAATCTTCCAACGCACTAATTTGAGGAACACCTGCGTTAATTTTCTTCACGAGAAGTTTAAATTCAGTACTTACCTCACCAAAATCTTGTTTTGAAATGATAACGAATGCTTCAAATAACGGCACGCCCGAATTAAGTTGAATCATTACTGCGCGGAGAGATGCAAGGAGATCGGTGTTTAGTTTTCGGATACGTTTAGAAGACGCAACTTTGGGATAATTTACTTGAAGCAAAAATACGAATGCGACGACAATCGCCGCTACAATTACTCCAAACAATGATTTTTGTTGCTTACTTAGAAATAATGCGCCCATACCGCCTAGAAACAGGAACAAGAACGTACTTGCCGTGACACACATCGCGAGATACCTGGCTGCCTTCACTTTCATATTAGCACGATCAAGTTCTAACTGAAGGTATGGCAGACCTTTTGCCAAGACCATGCCAAGACCCATTACTTTATTGGAAAGTGCATGTACGACCCGTGGAGGGAGGATTGAAAAAGGTATTAATACCATGGTATCATCATATAGTTATATCGTGTATTGATCCGTTACGGTTTGCGATCGCTTCAATTTGTTCAGGATCAGTGTAATACGCTCGCATGATTTTGCCTACGTCCTGTACGCTGCGATTGTTCTGTGATATCATCCATTTAAGGATGATTTTTTTCTTCGCTAACTCCTGTTCTATTTCAAGAATACTTAACCCAGTGTGTCGACTTAGCTCTTCAAATAACCGTACGGCTGGGTTATGTGCTAATAAGGCGTCCGTACCTGGATCCCATCGATAGATGATGTTCGGTTTCACCGTTGCCTCGCCTACCTCTTCTCCTGGTAAATATTCCCCTATCTGAAACACACGACGGATGTTTAATCGTCTATTACGAAACATAACAACGTTCAAATTAACGGCATTCAATAAGTTTGCAGGCACTTCAATTGGTGGGTTGGTTAGTCTTTCAATGGTACTTCCCACGGAATCTGCGTGTACGGTTGCATAAACACTATGTCCAGTATGCATCGCTTCAAATAAGACTTCTGCTTGCTGTTTTTTTCGCATTTCACCAAGAATAATTCTATCTGGCCGCATACGTAACGAGTTAACAAGTAAATCAAGCATGGTAACCGCCCCCTTCCCTTCCGGATTTGGTTGCCGGACAGTAAGAGGACACCAGTACAAATATTCAGGTAACATTAATTCCCGTGTATCTTCAATGCTCACGATACGATGATTTGGCGGGATGAACGGCATGCATACATTAAGGAACGATGTTTTCCCACTTCCTGTTCCGCCAGAGATGAGTACGTTTGCTTCATATTGAATCGCAAGCCACACCAACGCAAAAATGTCGGCACTACACGTTTTATTGTTCATTAAATCGACCATTGTCCATGGATCACGCGCGAATTTCCGGATGGTTAACGTGTTTCCTTTACTTGAAATCGGATAGAGTACCGCATTCGCCCGATCGCCTGTGATAAGATGCGCGTCAAGTAATGGATTTAGCGTTGTTATTTGTCTCCCAACACGTCTTGCAATCGTATTAAATTGATTTCGAATTTCAACTTCATCTTTTGGCGTAATGTTTGTCTCCAACCATCCATATTTCTTATGAAAAACACGTATGACTTCTGATGCAGAAGTCACCACAATTTCTTCCAAATTTTCGTCACGGAGCAAGATTTCAAGATCACCTAACCCAAGCATTTCTTTCATCAATGACATTATTAAATACTTCTCAGTGTTTGATTGAATGCCAGGTAACTTCTCTCGAAGCAGCGTTTGTGCTTTCTCCTTGAACCTGTTTTTAACTGAACGAAGCACTTTTGGATCTAATATCTCTTCCGCCGTGACGCGGACCGTTCCAATTAATTCTTGTTTTATTTGATCAAGTAACGCAAGTGTTGGAGGCGAGATTGGATGTTTCACGATTTCATATCGTTTCAACGTATGTTCCTTCCCGACGATTCTAACTTGAATAGCAAAATCTCCTTCCGTAACAGTGTATGATTCAAGAATGCCAGTCATTGTTGTTTCCTCGTTTTTTGTGATACCATCTTTTTGGGTGTAGCGTTCATTATTTTAGGAGGTGCCTTTTTGAACGTGATATTGGAACCCATTTTCTTTAGCACAACTTTTCGCGGCGCAACATTTGGTGAGATTTTTTTTGTAGGAGATCTTGTAGGAGATCTTGTAGGAGATGAAGTTGGCATTTTGGCAGATGTTTTCGTTGTTCCCTTTTTCGTCGTTGACGTCTTGGATCGTGACGACACATTTTTGGCAGGTTTCGGGGTTGAAACTGTACCTTCCTCTTTCTCACGAAGTGCCAATCTTGCGGAACCAAATGCAGGATAGTGAATTGTGATTAATTCATGTGTTTCAAGAATTTTGACCCATTGCTCAATTAAGGAAACATCTGTCTTGAACTGTGATAAATGTGAGAAAAAAAGGACAAGCAGCAATGGAGTTCTTGATGACCTACGGCTGGGCTATTTTAGTTGTTCTCGTCGCGATTGGCGCGTTAGCATATTTTGGTGTTCTTAATCCAGGTAACTTTTTACCGAGCAGTTGTACAGTACAACCAGGTATTGGGTGTGATGATTTCAAAATTACGGCTACCAATGCACAGTTGATTCTTCGCAATGGAATGGGCGATGATTTTACGAATGTTGGTGTTTCGGTAACAGGTTGCACACAAGATGCTAATGCAAACGGCGATGATGCATGGGCAGAGAGTGAAATACTTGGTGGAGCAGGAGGAATTACGCTAACAGGATGTTCCAACGGTGCGTCAGGAAGTCGATTTAAACAAGATGTGACAATATCCTATACAACAAGTGCAGGTGTAGCGCACAACGTGAGTGGAATCGTAACATCGAAAGTAGAATAAGAATAATAGTATAAAAACGAAAAGGAGGTAATGAACGTGAGAAAAAAAGGGCAAGCGGCAATGGAATTTCTGATGACCTATGGTTGGGCAATCTTAGTAGTTCTTGTCGCGATAGGGGCGTTAGCATATTTCGGCGTGCTTAATCCTGGTAACTTTTTACCAAGTAGTTGTACGGTAGCACCAGGAATTGGATGTGACGATTTCAAAGTAAGTGCAGCAACGGCACAACTCATTCTACGGAATGGATTAGGAGATGATCTTACTGCAGTTGACGTTGCAATTTCAGGTTGTACAGACAGTGCTGAAGCTGACGGAGATGATGCATGGAATGACGCAGCTGTGTTAGGCGGTTCAGATGGAATTACGCTAACGGGATGTACGAATGGTGCTGCAGGAAGTAGATTCAAGGCAGATGTAGTTGTAACATACTCATCAAGTTCAGGGATTAATCATTCCAAAACAGGATCTATTACAACACGAGTAGAATAAACTTTTTTTACTTTTTTTTATTTTCAGATTTTTTCAAAGATAAACGGGAGTAAAAAGAGGCAATGAAACAAAAAAGTCGGTTTGCGAAGAAAGGACAGGCAGCGATGGAATTTTTAATGAGCTATGGGTGGGCTATTCTTGTTGTCATTACTGCGATAGGAGCGTTAGCATATTTCGGCGTGCTTAATCCAAGTAATTTTTTAGGAGACCGATGTACACTTGACCCAGGATTTGGTTGTGACGATTTTCTTGTAAGTGAGGACGCTGTCACGCTCGCCATCCAAAATGGAAGGGGTGAAGTAATCACAGTCTCAGGGATTACAGTGGAAGGATGTACAGGCAGTGCATCAGGAGTTCTACAAGATGGTGAAAAAGAAAATTTTGTCGTGCCAGGATGTAACAATGTAATCGGGACCAAATTTCGAGGACAAATTAACGTATCATACTCCGTTGAAAGTGGAATCGTACATACAATGTTCGGCGAACTTGCCACAAAAGTCGAATCAGGAAATGCAACAAGTGTCTCAGGACCTTTCACAGTTGCATTTAGAGAAAGTGGCAATGAACAAAATAGAACAGATGACTCGCAAATCTCTGCAGATAATCCAACTACCAATTATGGTGCATTAACAACGATAAATGTCGATGGATCGGGTCCGCATGTTCATGGTCTTATCAGATTTCCAAACATTTTTGGTGCAAGCCAAGGTCAAGTTCCACTTGGTGCACAGATTCAGACCGCGACAATAACAATAGAATGTTTTGGAACAGGCCATACCATGAATGCATACCGTCTTCTTGAAAGCTGGACTGAATCAGAAGTTACTTGGAATGAACGAAGTACGGGAACAGCATGGTCTGATGTTGGTGCAGATGGTCCGGGATCGAGAGATACAACAGCAATCAGCTGGCTTTGCGATAGTGCAGGATCGAAAAATTACGATATGACAAGTTTCGTACAAAGTTGGTCTTCGGGAAATCCAAACTATGGTGTCGTCATTACTGATTCTGGTAATAATGGAAATGATTTGTACTCGAATGAGCGTGCTACCGAAAGTGAGAGACCTCTTTTAACAGTAACATACACTGTTACAAGTTAAATCATTTCAGGATTTTATACACTTTTTTTCACAAAAAACCATTCCGTGTACATTACATATACAATAAAATCTACACAGATGTAAACAAAGCAGCTACGTTCCCTTTTCCAATCTCAAGAATGAACGATGCTAACCGCGGCCCTTTATCCTTGTTCACAAGCACGTTATACGCAAGTTTGAAGAAATCTTTGGATGGATATTCGTGATTCGTACATAACACATACATCTCTTCATGTAACTCTTTATCTGTCCATTCACGCTCTTCCAATTTAGCAGCTAACTCATGCAGGATTTTCTTCCCTTCCTCTGGTACTGTGACCTGACATGTTTCTTGCACGGTAAACTTGAAATCTTCTGGTGCGTATTTCTTGATCCAGTTTGCAGCGCATGCTGCTCGTGTTCGTAATCTGTTTTTATCAAAGTCTGACTTCAATTGAGATTCAAAGTAGCCAATCACCTTATCTATATCAAAATCATATATTTGTAAGAGCATAGTTAAATGACGATAACTTGGTTGGTATGGCATATGATCTGGAATCTTACTAATTGCCGCTAATTCATATGCTACTTTCATTTGCTGTGTTTTTTTCTCATTAACTGTCTCTAATCCAAAATAGACACGCTCAACACGATCAAATTCTTCATATAATGCAAGCACGTCTACATCAAACGAGATAGAAAATTCTCTGTTTGGCCTGGTTCCTGCAAAGAGGTATCTGACTATTTCTGGTTCGTACACTTCCAACATTTCACGTAACGTGACAACATTTCCTGTGGATGATGCAAATTGACCACGTCCTTTAATGCCGATCCATTCATAGAAATCTTTTGTATCAACGCCCACGGGCGGCTCTGTTTTATACACTTGTCGTTGAATCTTCAAACCGGTATCCACACTTCCTCCCGCTGCAAAATGATCTTTCCCTGCCGTTTCAAAATCAACCTTATTATGGTGCCATCGCATTGGCCAGTCAACTCGCCATCGAAGTGTGACGATACCATCCTTTCTAAAATCAATGGTATCTTTATGGCCACATTCACATTCATATGAGACGTCATACCCTTTCTTCCATTCAATCTTGCTAACTTTATCAAAATGACATTTTGCACAGAACACAAAAATAGGTAACCAATCATCGTTAAGTGGTTTCCTTCTATATTCATTAAGTATCGTTTTAATTTCCGCTGTATGTTCCAGCGCCGTTTTAATTTCTTCCGCAAACTCACATTTGAGATAACGTTCATGGCTATAGACAAACGTCGCCTTCATACCAACTGCTTTATTGTCTTCTTCAAATTCCTTTTCAAAATGGAGTGCATAGGTTTCATGACAACCATATGGATCTGGTACGCGAAAGACAGGTTTTCGTAAATGTTCCTGGATCATATCTTGTTTTGGCAAGTTTACAGGTACTTTTCGCAATACGTCATAATCATCCCAAATATACAGAAATTCGACGTTTTTCCCTCGTTTTTCCAATGCTCTTCTAATTAAATCAGCAGTAATAACTTCTCTAAACCCCCCTAAATGAATTGTACCACTAGGCGTGATACCTGATTGGATAATGTACTTATCTTTATCTCCCTTGACGCGTATGATTTTGTCTGCGATGACATCAGTCCAATGATAATATTGTTGATCTTTCCCCATTTTAGAAGCGAACAAAGGGGATTATATAAAGATTTCTTTGCAAAATTATATGTTTGGGTCTACTACTAACTCTTTATGTTTATCGCCTACTACTTCAGCAAGGATCTGGTTTCGTGTCTCTATCCAATCATCTTTACGAATTCCAAATTTTAGATATTCCTTCCTTAATGTCATGTTAAACGTTGTATCAATTGCACCCGCTGCTTTTACTAAAAATTCTCTGCCACTACATCTGCGAAAGTCCGCAAACGTTCGTTGTTTTTGGCCTTCTAATGATGCAAGAATTCTCGCAATTAACGCTGATGGAAAATGGTTCTCTTTACATACATCTCTTACTGTATTTTTGAATGAACGCCAAAATAACGCGAATTTAATCTTTTGCAGCATAAGGTTGAAAATAAAAAGAGATATAAATGGCTTTCGTTTACTGGTATCAAAAGAGGTACGTATGATCATTACAACATGTGGTAACTCCACCAAATTAGCAAAGGCACTCGCTGTGAAACTACAAGCACGCTACTCTCCTTTAACACTCTCTTCTTTTCCAGATGGTGACATCTATCTTAAGTTTAACACAAGATTAAAAGGAAAGAAACTTATCATCGTTCAGAGTTTCCATCCTCATTCAGATCAAAGTTTGTTTGATGTTGTTTTTGCTGCTGAGACAGCGAAACAGTTGGGTGCGAAGAAGGTCATTCTCGTTGCGCCATACCTTGCCTATATGCGGCAAGACAAAATGTTCAATCAAGGTGAATGTATCTCGTCTCGCGTTATGGCGAAGTTGTTGAACAATTCGGTTGATAGGATAATTACGATAGATCCACATCTTCACAGATACAAATCATTGAAGGAAATTTTTACGATACCTGCCACAAAAATGACAGCGAATAGTGTTATCGCTGATTATGTAAAATCTAAAGTGAGAAATCCTGTTATCATTGGTCCTGACTGGGAATCGTTTCAATGGGCGGAAGTTGTCGCGAAACAAGTTGGATGTCCCGTTACCTGTTTAGAAAAAACACGATTCTCTTCACGTAAAGTGACAAGTAAGATGAAAAATCCAATTCCTATCAAGGGAAAAGATGTCGTGATAGTGGATGATATCATTTCAACAGGAAATACGATTATTCAGGCAGCGAAAAAAGCAAAGAAAGCAGGTGCAAAATCAATTACGGCTATTGGCGTGCATGGTATTTTTGTAGAGAATGCTATACCCAGAATGAAAAAGAATGGTGTTACTCGCGTACTATGCACAAATACGATTGAGAGGAAAGAAAGTAAACTTGATGTGAGTGATTTGATAGTGAAGGAATTGAAAAGGCGATAAATTAACGGTTATTCTTTTGATGTTCTCGTAATGTCTCAACATATGTTTCTTTGTCATATGCACCTATAAGTATGTCACATCCTACGACCATTGTGGGCGTTCCGTTGGTAAGTACACCTAATTCTGCCGCGTGCATGATATCTTGTGGTTTTCCTACGTTGAGATAGATTATTTGTGTGTTTGTTTCAGCAGCGGCTTCTTTAATCCGTGGCATCGCCTTTCGACATGGCGGACAATAGTCAGAATCAAACACAAGTACTTTCTCTTGAAGACCATATTCTGAACATATTGGTTCCGGAATCTGATCTTCTTTCCCTGTGATGATGAATTGTTTTCTGGTGAATTTATCTTGTGTGATGGCAGGTAGAGTTGGGTTATAATGTGCGATATCCTTTGTTCGTTGCCTAATTTTATCAAATAAGCCGTATGCTTCAGGAAACTCAGTTTGCAAAACTTTTTCCAAACGATGATGATACTTTCCATCTGAGAGATGAGCCCATAATTCTTCTGAATTCATATGCGCTTGAATGGTATAACTTGGACCAGCAAGATCTTTATTTTGAACTAATGGTATACCTAACGATCGTTTTCGTTCCTCCCACGTAAGTTCCACACCGTGTTTTTTCTCAAGGGCGTCCCATTGTTTTTTCATCGTGGGGAGAAGATCTTTTTTGATACTAATTTCAATTGGATCAAATTGTTCTGGAGATGCCTCTGCTTCTTCCAAGGTATAATATCTCCCAAGTACTTCCCGTGCTACCGCATCCATGATTCGCTGATCGACTGTTGAGAGTTTATTCATCTCTTTGTGAAATCGCTCGTGTGGAAGAATCCATTCTAATTCCCCCCCATTTACAACAGAGGTTGGAAATGTGATGTTTCCTTCGGAACTCAGAATTGTTGCGTATGCTGTGACATCTTTTTCAGAAAGTTGTAATTTAGCTAATTCATCTTTAAAATAGTCAATCTCTTCGTTGGTATCTAAATAGTTTATGCTGGAGAATCCACCTAGTGGCATGTCAAATATCCCTTTTCGGATTCGTGGATCAATTGCCCTTGCGTATGCTGCAAAAACATTGTCGGGAATAATAAATTCTCCACTACGAAGATATTGAAGATGATCATGTGGGTCTGCTGTCTCTTTTTTAATTTGAGTTTGATGTGTAACTACATTCTCTAACGTTGTTGTTGGAAGTCTGCTAACACATCCCAGTGTTCCTGCAATCAATGCTGCTGTTACTAATCCTTGGATTTTCATATTTACTCTTCAATTTGACTCAATTCTTTATAAATTTTACCTTTTTAATCACTTCTGAGTTACTACTTTTCTCACAAAAAGGTTTAAATAGGTTGTTTTGTTAACAAGGAAGATGGTAGATGTTGTGGAGTTTCTGAAAGTAATTATATTTAGTTTATTCTCATCACACTGGCCATATCTCATTGTTCTTATCTTCCCAATCTTCCGCGCGATTTGTTTCACGGTCATGGTACCAAAAATAAATGGACAGGATGGATGGCTTGCGTTTCTCCCCGGTGGATATGATTATGTGAAAGCGAAGGCCGCAGATCTGCCTGCACCTCTTGCCATTCTTAGTTTTGTTGGTGAATTAGTGGCATTATTATTTGTGAGTATGGCTGTATTTATAGGGTGGAAATCGTTACATATATTGATAAGTGATACTGCGGCTGCGCAAGCGGGAGTGTTAGCACAGGTAGTAAAAGGAGGGGTTCTTGCGGCTATCAAGAATATCATTGCAAATCTTTCAAGTATACATAAAACATTTTTCGTTGTCGCGATCATTTTTGCCACCATTTCCGTCTTCCTCAATTTCTTTTACTGGGTGCGTATCGCCGCGAAAGCAGGTCAATCTAGTTCTTCTGGTTTCGTGGGAGCACTATACATGCTGTCATGGGGCGCGCTTATTGGGGTATACATATACACTAATTCACGATGGGCCCTTTTGATGTACCTTCTTCCAACCTTTATTCTCCTCTATTTAACAGCGTCACGTGCACCT
>NZBO01000026.1 GCA_002686315.1 archaeon
GTTGCTCCATCTCGTGCAGATACATTTGGTTCATTTAGTATTTTAGCGGTACCGGAAGGCCGATGTAGTATCACTGCGAAATATAAGGGAAACGTGGGTCTTAAAGATATCGCAATCGTGAAAAGTCAGACATCATCTGTCGAGATCATTGTGGATCAAGGTTTGGTAGGGGATACAAAGAGTTATGTAGTGTGGGTACTGCTTGGCATATTAGTATTTGGTCTTATAATCTACGTTTTGAAACGTAAGGGTATGAAGATACATAGGAAGAAAAAGCAGCTTGAGGCAGTTCATGTTGAGAAGAAAGAACAAGTTGTAAAGAAGGATGAAAAGAGCCCAGATGTAAAGGAAGAAGGTAAATTAGGAAGGCGTGGCAAAGATTTACTTCGAACTCTTCGTGATAATGAACGTAAAATCGTTAAATTTCTCTTAGAACAAGATGAACCAGTGTATTTATCGAAGATACATCATAAAACAGGTATCTCGAAAGGGTCGTTGTTTCGAAATTTACGGTCGTTAGGGCATAAAAATATCGTGGATTCGTTTAATGAGGGACGTGTTAGGAAAGTTCGGTTAAGTGAGTGGTTTTTGGAGAAGTAGTGTTTTGAGTATAGATGTGTATTTATAGTCGTTTTAGGTTATTTATATTATGGCAGATGAAAGACAACCTTTAGAAAAGATCACAAGAGATGATCCAAGAGCAAGGGAACGTGTAGGTGGTATGTTTTTGGCAGGAGGTAGAGGATTTGGTAAGTCTGATGATTTCATGAATAGTTTGTATCATCACGCTCGTTTAGAAATGGAAGGTTCTACTCTCGCTCAAGCTAACGCTTATGAGTTAGGTAGTAGTCATACTGTATTTCCTCTTCAGGACGAATGTGGCGATATAGTAACAACTTACCCAGTTCAACTTTACAGATTTGTTTAAATTTATATACTTCTCTTATTTTCCATCGTTCCGGCTATCGTTCCGCTTTTCCAGTAATCATTTAAGTATCGTTCCGCCTGTAGGAATGGTATGAAAATAAACATTGGAGGAAATACAATGAAAATGATAACAAACACAATGAAAGTGTTACTTGCTATCTCGATCATGATGCTTGCAGTAGTGAATGTAAGTGCAAGTGTCGAAGAAGTAACGGCAGCAAAATTTGGTGGTGCAATGCATCTTGATTTCGAAGATGCACGATTAGGTGACGGGACGCAGTATCTTGCTTCCCATGGTGTCAAATTTACAGGTGAAAATTCTAAAGTAACTGCAATTAATAGATATAACAGAGCAGGATATGGAACAAGTTCCGGTCAGATGTCTATTAGTAACAGTGCCAATTTCCCGGCAACAAGTCAGAATGTTCCATTCGAAATCTCATTCGAAGAGGGTGCAAGTGCTGTTGGATTCTATCTTGGGAATGGTGCATCAAACTTGTATAGTGTCACATTAAAAGAAGTAAACCTTAACAATGAAGCGAAGTTTGAAGTTAACGGTCAAGATCTCGGTTTCTTAGGTGAAGGAGATCGTGCAACACTTGTAAATGATGCATATTTCACAGTTGACAGTGTTAACTCAATTGATAAAAAAGCGTCATTCATTCTTGATGGTACACGTATCGAGATTGAGACTGCTGAAACACGTGAAATGGGCGGAAATTCCGTAATTGCAACTGTAACATTGTACGGTGCAGCAGGGAATGTTCTTGGATCACATGTATATGATGACGTACAAAATCCTGTTGAAAAATTTGTGGGATTTGTCTCAGATGATACAATTTACAAAGTAGCTATCGATTACGGTAACACAATGCGAAGTGAAGAAATCGATGATTTAATGTGGGTTTCTGCAGTGCAGGGAGATTACTTAGATCCCGATTCTCTGATTGAAGATCCTATCGATGGTTTTTGTAACGACGGTTCATGCTTACGAGAGAGACTAATAGAAGAAGCATGGTGTTCACACAGTTGGAATGAGAAACTTACCATGAATGGCCAAAAAAAATTCCATGATAAATGGGTTCAAGTCGTGGATGTAGAAATGAACAATTCAGGGGCAACGTTTGAAGTCTTTGACGGATCCCAAACATACAAAAAGAAACATATTGATATTTGCGAAACTCAAGAAATAAACGGTTTAAAGATAACATTAAAGAAAGTTATCTATGATGATCGTGATTTGAGTGGTTCGTACAGTAGAATTATGTTTGATGTGGAACCAATCCTAGACATGCCACAACCAACACATTGTGGTGATGCATACGGAGGAGATGGGTACTACGCAGTCTGTAAAGGTGACATAATCTCTCACGAAGCAGGGTTAGATCTCAAAGTGCTGAGTTTCGATACAGATTTCTTACTCACGGAAATCGAAGGATCAAACGGGAAACAGATTGAGTTTGACAGAGAGCAAGAAGTCATTGTTTTCGACTACGAAGGACAAACGTACAAGGTCGAGTTTAACAGTTTGGACACAACTCGGGCAGTTGCAAACATCTACATTGGCTACGGTGGGAAAACTGGTACAGCTCCAGATACGTTCACAACTCCTGTCCTACGAACACGACAAGCAGTGACGACAACTGACGTTGTTACCAATGCTCTTCCATCCACATGTGGTGGATGTGACACAGGTAATTGTCTTCCATACGGAACACGGTTAGTTGAGAAAGGGAGTCCAATGTACTGTGCACTTGATGGGAAGTTAGCAAAGCAGAAAGATCTTGGTCAAACCTGCCAGAATAACTACGAATGTGCNACGAANCAATGTAGTAACGGTCAATGTATCGATNTGCAAGGAGAACTTNGAGATACGAGNAATCTAGTNGAATCGTTCATTGCATGGTTCAAACAGTTTTTTAATTAATTTTTTTTTCTTTTCATTTTTTTACGGAAAACCCCATTTTCCGTGAAACGCATACACGCGCTACCTGGAAACCCCTCACTAAACCTCTTTTTTCCAGGTAGCATTTTTTCCATTAAAGTTATAAAGACTGCCACAACCTCTAGATACCATGAACAAAACAATCATACTCGGAATGGTACTGCTTTCAGCGGTACTTCTCGTTGCATGTGGAGGAAATATGGATACAGCAGTATTTGAAACCAGCATGGGCACGATCGAAATTGAATTATTCGTTGAGCAAATGCCGATAACAACCAAAAATTTTATTGATTTAGCACAGAAGGGATATTATGATGGAACGAAATTTCATCGTGTTATTAATTCGTTTATGGTACAAGGTGGTGACCCGTTAAGTAAAGATAACTCACAGAAACATTTGTGGGGAACTGGCGGACCTGGATACGAGATTCAGGATGAATTTAACGAGACGTTAAGCAACACGCGTGGAACACTTGCAATGGCAAACAGAGGACCGAACACGGGCGGAAGTCAGTTTTTCATCAATTTGGTCGATAACTCATTTCTTGATTCTAACAAACCACCTTTGTCAAGTAAACATCCTGTGTTTGGCAAAGTAGTGAAAGGAATGGATGTCGTTGACAAGATAGCAGCAGTTCAAAAGGATAGTCAAGATAAACCACTTGAAGATGTTGTGATTACCAAAGTTACCATTAAATGAATTGAATTTTTTTTCCTTCTCTTTTTGTATGGAACGTTTCTGAATGATCCGAATCACTGATGATAATACCTTTTTCATGTAGTGCATCAAGAACACGTTCATCAAATTCAGGGCAAAATTCTTCTTTCATAATTGTGAATGATTTTTCAAAATAAATGTGGTGTTTGGGTAATGTGAGGGAAAATGCGTTTGCTATCTGAAAATGTAATGTCACAAACAAGTCATGCCACCAAAATTGTAATTGCTGTTTATCTTGTGCAAAATGCACGCCAACATCATCCAACATTGTTTTGATCATGGCAAGATAATTATCTTGATCAATGAAATGGAACGTTATTTTTTGTAGTGAAGGAAATAGTTGTTCTACATGAAGAAGTGGATGGAATATGTCACACCCTGAACCAGGATAGAGTAGGAGAGGGTGTTCTATTATGAGTGGTTGTTCTTCTACACGAACATCATGTTCATCATCAAAACAGTATTCTCGTATTTTATCTCTGTTTGGGATAGCTTGTTTATTGATACCTTTTGGTTCTACCATTCGTGGGATAAACATGATTGGATCTGACATAAGTGTATCTAGAGTAGAAATCTTTAAAAGATATCTCTTGTTTGGAAGGTATGTGGGCCTGTAGCATAGGCTGGATAATGCGACAGCCTTCTATCCTTTACGGAAAGAGAGCTGTAGACCGTGGGTTCAAATCCCTCCAGGCCCATTTAAAATAGGAGGACTGGAGGTTCCGGGACGAAAGTTCCGATATCTCCAGGCCCATTTTTTGCCATGGCAGCAGAAACAGACATTTTTTTCTTGTACAAACAAGGTACAGAATATTATATTCTTAGAATAACGAAACCTTCATTCTCAAATTCGAATGAAGCTGAGTATGATCGTGTTGTGGAAATTCTAGAAGAAAAGAAACAAGAACTAGTAGAAAAACATCATCTACAAGATGCGACATTCATTGGCGAGTATCAAGGATTACCGGAAGGTGATGGTTTTTATGGTAACGATACACGTATCCATAACGTGTGGTATGCAAACCATGAGAAGAAAGGATTTATTATATTAGGTAAGGCTACAACAGAAAACGAATTTTGGCAATCAGTTAAAGGAAAATATCAAAAACCAGCGATTTTCATTAAGAATGTGCAATTACTTACCCTACCGTAAACCCAACTTCTTGCTTCCCACCTGGATAACCTGCAAACAGAATTTCATGCACCGTAATTTTCATCCCACCCACAACATCAACGATATCTCCTTCCATCGTTTCATCATACGTTACATCATTCACACGGAACTGGACAGATCCTGCGTCAATTAAATATAATGTGATATTATACTCTTTTGAGTCAACTACAAGTGTTGTCGTTTCGCCTCGTGATAATCGTATGAGCGAATCTTGTGATACCGGTTGCGTAATATTTCCTTCTTCATTTTCTGCAGCGTAGGAGTTTACGGGTGTTTTTTCTACTTCTTCCTCGACAGGTTCCGTATAATTTTCAGGTCTCTCGATACATTCGCCATCTTCACATTTCCAGTCACAATCTGTTTTTCGTAACCAGGAACAATCTGTTTCCCTGAAACCTTTCTTCGTATCACTTATGCACACAAGTCCTCGTTCGCATTCTTTTGCAGCGTTACATTGTCCGTCCGTGCAACCATGTGAACACTCTTCCGTCGGTGTAGTGGAACAGTTTTCATATCGATACGTTCGATGGTTGTCCCCTACACAAAGCCATTCAGAGGCACATTCACCTTCGTTTGTTTCTTCTGGAACATCATCAACTTGTTCGGGTACGTCAGGTTCACTCTCTTCATCTGTGACGTCAACTTGTGAACATGCTACGAGAAAAAATGCAAGGATGAGAAGGATTAACGTAGTGAATTTCATACTGAGAGAATGATATAGGAGTATTTAAAGGTGTGGTATTGTCACTGGTCAGTTTTTGAGAATAGTTTGTCCTGTGTGAAACGATCTGTACTCACAAAATTTTGCACTTTCAGCTATTTTAATAGAGCCACTGGTCGCACTGGTCAGGTTAGGGTAACGTATTTAAACCTTCATTTCGTAAAACCCTTTCTTGCTTTTTATGTGTGCAAAACAAGAAGGTCATGAAAAATGTATGAACACTTACTCACGAACCCAGAACTTGCTCGTTTAGTAGCTGATGTAACGGGCGATGGCCATTTACAAGTAAAAGGCTGGCGATACCTTACGTCATTTGTTTCTAATGAAATACAAGAAACGGAAGCATTTGAGCGTCGATCCAAAGAACTTTTTGATGTAATTCCAAAAAGATATATTGATTCTCGCAAGACTCATAAAGGATCAGGAATAAGATATCAATCATTTATCATATCTAAACCGGTCGCATTATTTCTTTGTGAAAATGGCGTTCCAGTAGGAAACAAGACAAACAACCCATTTAAAGTTCCTACTTGGATATTTAATGGATCTCCAGAAATGAAAGCGGCCTATCTTCGTGGTTTGTATGATAATGAAGGAACAATATATTCGAATAAAGAAGGGAATAAAACTCGTTGGAGAATTGCGATTAGCATGGCGAAAAATAATGATATCTTACAAGAAGGGATTGCATTCTTCGAACAACTTAGAGAAATGTTATGTGAATTTGATATAAAGACATCTCCTGTATGTTCGAGTAAACTAAATGTTAGAAAGGACGGAAGTACCTCAATGTATCTTCGAATCGTTATCGAACGGAAATCTTTCAGAAGCTTTTTAAAGCACATTGGTTTTGACCATCCTAAGAAGCGAGAGAAACTGCTTTTTAGTGTTGGGTCTGTGGTCAAGCGGCTAAGTTAATGTAATCTACTGATTACGTAAGAGTTAACGTTCCCCTGCAGAGGGAAAATTCGAGGGTTCGAGTCCCTCCAGGCCCTCTTTTTTTTGGTATAGGTGTTTGGAGATATATAAATGGTATACACCCCGTTACAAGATAAAAGACTCATAATCACCCCAGGGAAAGGCGGTGTTGGCAAAACAACTATATCTTGCGCTCTTGCATTATATTTTGCATCACAAGGCGACAGAACGCTTATACAAAGCATGGATCCAGCTCATTCTCTGCGAGATACGTTAGGCTACGTTAGTACAAATCAAGATAACTCTACCGAGGTCACAGAACATTTATTAGCCCGTGAAATAGAACCGCCAACAGTTGGTTATAGTGGTAAGAAAATAGTAGACTTAATGGCTGCATTTAGTGGTCTTGGACTTTTATGTGACACAGATTATGCTGCGCGTGTTCTTTCGTTTGTTGAAGAATTATATTTCCTTGATGAAGAAGACTACGACATGGGGAGGGCCGACAGAATTATCGTAGATCCCGCACCAATTGCAGGTCTTCATCAGTTATTATCTACTGCAAAACGTCTTAGAAGGATTCAAAACGTTTCTAAAAATGCGATGAAAAAATTACTTGGTGAGGAAACATATAGCACTATTTTTGATAATGAGTATGATGATGATCTTGAATATGGTATTGATCAATTAGACGCTTTTAAAGGGAAATTAGAAGATCATACTTTGTCCGGATTTGTGATACCTACTCTCCCTCGAAAGACAGCGTTAGCTAAAACAACGCGATTAGTAAGATCGTTACGAGAATGGGGATATTCTGTTGATGGGTTAGTTTTTAATGAGATTGCTCCGACAACGGAAAGGACAAGAAGGAAAGCACAGCAACGGTTAGCAGAAGCTTTTGCCAAAGAAGTCACGCTTCCGTATGTATTAGTTAATAAGAGAGTAAATCCAAAATTGTCAAGAGATACCTTACAACGTATTGGAAGAGATGTCGTTAAAGGTCTCTCACAACAATAACGTTTAAGAAGATATAGATTACACGCGTACCATGCCCAAAAAATCTATCTCCTCAATTGAACTTGCAGCGATCGTGAATGAACTTCAAATACTTGTGAAAGGGAAAGTCTCGCAGATATATCATCAAGAAAAAAAAGAGATACTCTTTCAACTTCATGCAGTTGGGAAAGGGAAACAATTGCTCAAAGTCATCCCAGGGAAGTATGTTTGTTTAACGACGCAGAAGAACGCTCCCTTAAGACCAACAGGATTCTGCATGTTACTTCGTAAATATATCAATAACGCCTTTATTAAATCAGTAACGCAATATGAATCGCAACGTATCTTAGTGTTTGAACTTGAGAAGCAAGATACGTTTTACCTTATCATTGAACTATTCTCAAAAGGTAATGTTGTGTTAACAGATGTTGCCTCAACTATTATTGGCACACTTACATGGCAGAAATGGAAAGATAGGACTGTTAAGCCGGGAGAGAAATATGTGTATCCTACTTCGGATGTTAATTGGAAAACGATTACGGGCAAAGCGTTTGCGGAACTCGTGAAAACAAGTGATAAAAAGAATCTGGCAACTACCCTGGCAACTGAGTTAGGACTTGGTGGTGTATATGCAGAGGAAGTGTGTGTTCTTGCAAACGTTGATAAAGATCTTCTTGGACTTGAGTTAACAGGAGAGCAAGTACATTCTCTATTTGAGGCACATCAATCACTTGTAGCAAAATTGGAGAAACCTTCTGGGTATCTGTATGACGATGATATCACGCCATTTCCGCTACATGGAAAAGTCGCAAAGGAAGAAACCGAACTTTATTCAGACGCACTTGACACAATCAAACCATTTGAAACAGTTTCGCCATATGAACAGCGTATTAAAACGATCGAGAAAACGATCCGTAACCAAGAAGGAGCGCTTGGCGAGTTGCAGAAAAAGATTGATGATAATACTGCGAAAGCAGAGTTGATTTATGAAAACTATACGCCTCTTCAAAAGTTATTGGATATCGTTGGTGAGATGCAGAAAACGAAAGAGTGGGGTGAGATTGGAAAAGCCTTGAAGGAAGAGAAGAAGATCATTTCTGTTGATTTGAAGAAGAAAAGTGTTGTTATTGCATTGTGATCATTTTTTCATATAATGTACTTTCTGTTCCTTGCTCAATCTTTCAATTGCATACCTCAAACACGTTCGTGGCATTTCCTTGTAATGTTTATCTAAGAAGCGTAATAACACTGATTCATCTCGTTTCCCAACTTCACGTAGCATCCAGCCAACTGCTTTATGGATTAAATCGTGTTTGTCTTGTAACAGAATTTCACTAATCTTTATCGTATCGTCAAACTTATTTGCCCGAATAAATGCGAAAGTGGTAATAATAGCAATTCGTCTCTCCCATAGGTTAAGTGATTTAGCTAATTTGTATAAAACAGACGTATCTCTATCTACTAACCATAACCCTAACGTTTGAGGGGAAGAGCAATCAACTAAATCCCAATTGTTAATTTTCTTAGTATTTTTCAGATAAAACTCAGCAATAGCTTTCTTCTCAACCTTGTTTTTCTCATACTGATACACTAACACCAATAAACCTGCCATCCGTTCTTCATGAAATGGTGAATTAATCAATTCTTGTATATCTACAAAGGACAATTCCAAATGTCGTTTCACAATTTTCCGTAAGTCTGGCATGCGAATACCCAGAAATGTGTCACCTTCGCCATACTTGCCTTTCCCTGTCTTAAAGAACCATTCATTCGTCTTCGCTCGTTCTTTTGTTGCAACAGATCGTAGTTCTTCTTTGAATTGTGAAAGCATAGAATTCACGACATGAACGCCTATATAAAATGTTACACTTTAATTGGCAATGTATATCCACTTCCTTCAATCATTGCACCTTGGTCTTGAAGTCGATGTACTAAATAATTCCGATCCGCAAATGCATCTCGCAAGTTTTGTGGGGCGTCACATCTTCGTAAAAATTTCACAAGTAGATTTGTTAAGTTTCCCATTGTCCCAACAGGGACCATTACGGTTCGTGGTTCGTATGCTGCTTGATATTCTCCTGATGCCGCGATGGTGAGATACTTCCCTTTGTCTCTTCCCGCAGCAAATTCTGCGAATGATCCTGACCTGCAACTATCTAACGTCACTGCCGTTTTTCCTTGAATTGAGTCAAGTGCATCATACAATTGTTCAGCCGTTATTCTATCATTGCTATCTAATTCTAATGTTCTTCCACTACCATGACCTGAAAAATGGAACCAATACCGTGAGTCAGGCGTTGAAAATTGTGCAACATCTTTAATTTTGTCAAGAAGCATTGTTCGTTTCAAGTTTGGTCCGTCTAAACGAAGAGTTGCATAGCCTAACCTCCCTAATTCTCGTTCCATTAAATCAACATCATTTCGAACACCTTGTAATCGCCGAGAATTTCCCCCTACAATGATGGCATAATGTGGTGTCCATGTTCTTGTCTCTCCTATAACAATATCTAAATCGCCTGCAGAAATTGTTCCATTTTCTCGAACTTCTCTTCCTCTACCTGAGACACGTTTCGGTTTACCCCATCCTTGTGTATAGGTTGTGCCATTCGTCTCACTAAGATTGTGTACAAAGATTCTCCCTCCTCGTCGGCGAATGACGACGTGTTCCCGTGATACGTAGGCACTATCGGAACGAACTGTTGTATCAACTTCGTTGAAAAGATCGTTCGGTTTGGAATATCCAGCACCGACAAGACAGGTTCTACTGACAAAATGCGTTCTATCTCCAACGTGTATCTCTAATACATTTACCATTTATTCAATAATATGACGTGTATTTATAAATTTGTTGTTAGTTACTACTCTTTGGTGTCACATCTTCTTCGCAACATCTATATACTTGTATTTTCTTACATGTGAATGATTCGAAATTCGTTCATATTCTTAGATAAAATTGGGAAGAAAAAAGAGCAAAATATCTGGAAGCAAGGAATTAGGACATGGAATGATTTCCGGAAAGCAGCGTCTATTAAAGGTATTGCAAACGAGAAAAAACAATATTACAATCGTAAGTTAGAGGAGGCCGAACAGGCGCTCAACAGCGATCATCATAGTCATTTTATTGCAAAATTACCGCAGATTGAAATGTGGCGACTCTACAACGAATGCAAGGACTCCTGCTGCTTCCTTGACATTGAAATCGATTCCTATGGTAATGTTGTTCTAGCAGGAATATCAAATTATTATGAGACGAACTTTTTTGTGAAAGGTGTTAATTTAGAAACTTCGTCGTTGCAAAAAGAGTTGGCAAAATATTCTATGGTAATTACATTTAATGGCAGTTCGTTTGATCTTCCCAAATTACAGAAACAATTTAATATCATAATTATGAAGCCACACATTGACCTCAAACAATTATGTATTAACCTCGGTATGAAAGGTGGGTTGAAAGAAGTGGAGAAACAACTTAACTTGAAACGACCACAACACCTATACGGTAATCCTGTCTCGTTATGGAAAACGTTCCATGCTTCGGGTGATAGGGAATATTTAGATTTATTGTTAGAGTATAATCGGGAAGATTGTGAGAATTTGAAAATGGTAATGGAGTGGGTGTGGAGGCAAAATTCTACAAACATATTTAAACCATAACATTCTCATTCAAGTATGGCTCATAAAGTTACACCATGGGAAGTCAAAGGGAACGTTGATTATGATAAATTGATTAGTGAGTTTGGTGTGTCGAAGATAGATGACAAATTACTCAAACGAATCAAGAAACATACAAGCGAGTTACATCATTTTTTGAGAAGAGGTGTTTTTTTCGCCCACCGTGACTTAAAATTCGCATTAGATGAGTATGAGAAAGGCAATTTATTCCTCTACACTGGATGTGGTCCTTCCGGTCCGATTCATATGGGGCACGCGATAGTATGGATGTTTACAAAATGGTTACAAGACACATTTGATCTCGATTTGTATTTCCAATTTACAGATGACGAGAAATTTATGTTTAAAGATAAGTCGTATGATGAAATCCAGAAATGGCTACATGAAAACATGTTGGATGTTATCGCGATAGGGTTCAAGCCGGAAAAAACACATTTCCTTATTGACACGAAACATGCATCCCTTATGTATCCCGAAGCGATTAAGGTAGCGAAAAGATTGACTTATTCTACTGTGAAAAGTGCGTTCGGCATGAAAGATAGTACGAATGTTGGCATGGTTTTTTTCACGGCGATGCAAGCTGTTCCTGCATTTCTCCCCTCTGTTTTGAAGAAGAAAAAATTGGCTTGCTTAATCCCACATGCAATAGACCAAGATCCACATTTCAGGTTAACGAGAGATATCTTGCCAAAATTAGGGTATCATAAACCTGCATCTATCCAATGTCGTTTCCTCTCCGGGCTACAAGGAATGCAAACTGACGGGAAATTATCCTCCTCTGAAGGGAAGGCAATTTATCTTACAGATGATCCTAAAACAGTGAAGAAAAAGATTAACAAGTACGCCTTTTCCGGAGGACAAGCGACGGTNGAAGANCANCGAAAGAAAGGTGGNAACCCNGANATNGATGTTGCCTACCAATGGTTAACTTTTTTTGAGGAAAATGACAAGAAGTTGGAGAAGATTTACAAGGAGTACAAATCTGGCAAATTATTATCGGGTGAGTTGAAAGCGATGTTGATCGAGAAATTGAACGGCTTTTTAGCAGAGCATCAAAAGAGACGGAAGAAGGCAGCTAAGATGATTGATCAATTTATGTTACATGTTCCAACATAATCCTCTTACTAAATCCACCTCGTTCTTCTTTCTTATCCTTACGTATTGTTTCAATTTCTTCAACTGAAATTCCTTTATGCTCAGCTAATGCATGAATTACTTCCATGATATCTGCTAATTCTTCAGGGTCGTGACTTTCAAGATATTCAGTCACTTCTTCTTGTAATTTTGTTTTAAGTGCACTAAAATACTCTTTATCATCTACAATTCTTGTTGAGGGAGTTTGGTTATTATCTATAATAATCATAGGTATTTTGTCTCGAACAAGTTTGTTATAGATTTTCATCTTTGTAATAGTACGTGAATCAAAACCAATATAAAGATTCTGTGATTTATAACTATATGTTTGGAAAACAACGTCGTCGAAAGAGAACGAAAGAAAAAGTAGAAAAGATAATGAGGGAAATTGGAAGTGAGATGCAGCATACCTTTGAAGAAGTTAAATCTTCAGAAGTGCAGTTACTTGGGTTGCTTGGCGGTATCTCTCATCTAGGCGAAGCAGGCAAAAAATTTGTTGAGAATCCAACGAGAGAAACATTTTCTGAGTATGAATCCACCCTAGAAATGTTTGAACAAAAACTTCAGGATCTATCACAACAAGAGATTGATATACAAAAATTATTCGAATTATTGAAGAAAAACTTTGTAATAACGAAAAAGATGGTCGAACGAATAAAAGATGACATCCCTTTGAGATAAAAAGGGTATAGTCAAGTTGAGTGTCTTTCGTCGCAACAGAACCATGCACGGCGCACGAGATTTTTCTCTTTTCAGTCGAAAAATGCGCCTCCTTTGGCAATGGTGCAGTTGCTTTGGCACTTAACTTGACAGCACCGACAAAAAGTAACATTTAAATACGTTTATTCTTTTAGTTGTAAAAAAGAGCGTGATAGTGATGGCGAAAAAAAAGGCGAGAAGAAAGTTCTGGGGACCACGAGTGCCGTTAAAAGGTAGTTTCATGGCGACCGCAATATTGGGATTTTTAATCAGCGCCTACTGGGTATTGCCTCAAAGTCAAAATTATGGCATTTCGTTTATGATAATTTTTACCTTAATGTTTATCGCATCGTTTATTAGCATGACGAAAGCACCTCTTCCGGATTATTAACATGGCAGCAGCACAAAAATTTGTATGGTCGTTTCCCGCAAGTTCCGCATTATTAATGCGAATCGAGAAATTATTTTTGATAATATTAGCAGTATTCGTCTACATTTTCACATGGACACAAATGGGCAGACAGTTTTTTGCGGCGCTCGTTGCCACAAGCTTTTTTGTGGGTATCTATATCATTATTTCATACGGTTTACAGAAATTACGTGGTGCAGAGGAGAAGTATAACCTCACAAAAACGCATTTGCATCTGCATAAGAAAACCAAGCGGAAATCTGTGAAAGCGAAAGTTGCGTTGAAGGATATTTCACGCCATAAATTAGACCACACGTTCCTTGGCGGGTACGTCATTACGAAGAAAGGTGAGAAACATTTATTGTTCTTCAATTCTAAGAAGGAAAGTATGAAGTTCGATAAGTGGTTGAAGAAACATATAAAATAATTACCCATACTTCTGATCAAATTTTTCCTTCGCTTTATTCTCTTTCCAAAAGACTTGATGACTCGCACGTTTTTCAAACAACGCAATTGCTAATTTGACTTGATTTTCTTCTGTATTGAGACCATTTTTGATTGCAAGTGATTTTGCTTCACGTAATGATTCATCTAAAATTAGAAAATTAATTCGTTTACACTCTTCTTCAACATGCCGCTCTTCCTCTTGTGTTAACTTGATTTCTTCCCACACAGGTGCAGAATTAGGAGTGATTTTACGTGGGAAGGATTTTGTGAATGTCATAGCACCTTCATGATCTTTCTCTATATATTAATTATGAAAGCAAATCATATAAAGAACTCATCTATAATAGGAATATGCCATCATTTTGGAGACATGTGAACAAAGTACTTAAAGAAGCGTCAATCGTGATCGAAGTACTCGACGCTCGTTCGATTGAAGATACACGTCATATTGAAATCGAGAATAAAATAGAAGGGATGGGCAAAAAAATCCTCTATGTCATCACGAAATGTGATTTAGTTAATCTTCGAGATCTTAAAAAAGGGATGAAACATCTCAAACCAGCTGTCTTTATTTCAAGTAAAGAGAAACATGGCACAACGATTCTTAAGAAAAAGATATTAGAACTATCAAAAGGCGAATCAGTTACTGTCGCAGTTGTTGGGTATCCAAATGTGGGTAAATCTTCTCTTATAAATGCGTTATCTGGGCGAGGTGCAGCCCGTACATCTTCCGAAAGTGGCTACACGAAAGGCATGCAAAAAATTAAGGTTGATAACAAAATTATGGTTCTTGACACACCGGGCGTTTACCCACATCGAGAGAAAGATATGGTCAAACATGGGAAGATTGGCGCGATTGATTATAGTAAAATTAAAGATCCTGAATTAGTTGTATTAAAACTAATTGAGGAGAAGAAAAATCTTATTATGAAATATTATGAAGTGTTTGAACAAGATCCCGAATTGTTATTAGAAAAAATAGCAATCAAGAAAAAGAGGTTATCAAAAGGTGGCGGGCCTGATTTGGAAAGTGCGTCTCGGTTAATTTTAAAAGATTGGCAAACGGGGAAGATCAAATAATTTTTTCAGCCTAGCCCATATCCTACCTTACCTCGTAGTACATATTTATCTGTTTTTCTCCATGTGAATGTAGGTGCGCTGCAATGACCTTTATGGAAACTGATACCATATTTTTCTCTCATTTTTTCGTTAAGTGTGCCTGCTACAACATTAAAAATATCTTCTGGATTATATTTTCCATAACGGTTGAGTGGACAAACTTCTTCTGCCATAGCCATGGCCGTATCATGACTGAATGATATAATAATCCAATTAGGTTCTGTTCCTAGAAGCAGGGTCATCACGTTTGTAACAGTTTCGTCCAGTGAACTTCCAGAAATACTCAATCGTTCAATACCCATTTTTTACTTTTTTACATACTCCTTCAAACTCATCTCAACAATCCTCTCAGCTGTCTTCGAACCAACGCCTTCCAAAGCCATTAACTCCTCTTTGCTCGCATTCACCACTCCCTTAACAGAACCAAATACCTCTAACAACTTTTTTGCCATACCCACCCCAATATTTGGAAAACTCGAAATAATAAACTCTTGTTGTTCTTTCATATCTTTAGGCTTGCCTGCGTGGTAACTAAACGAACTTTCCTTCCCTTGCTCTCGTTTCGCCATCACAGCTAACAAGGAGGCAGTATCTCGAGGATTTTTAGTATATAAGACAGGAACACCAAAATCTAATACAATGGATGATAACATTCCTCGAATGGCGTTTGCATGCACTTTACGGATAGAATACATATCCTCCTCTCCTTCAATGATTAAGACTGTTTTTGCAAAATTCTTTTTTAGATCACGCACCTGCTCTAATAATCTGCCGTCAATTAGCGATGCGACGAAATCAGGAACTTTCTTCAATTCCACCCCTACCGTTCCTGACACAATATAATCCGCAGATTCGAGTTGTGCAGTCGAGACGGACACACCAAGATCAATCAAATTTTTCACAACAGTGTTACTTTTCTCTCGATGATCTGCTACAACCGAAACTGCTTGTTCTTTTGGGATAAATTGTTGAAGTGTAATTTCTTTTTTTTCTTGTAAAAACGAAAATTCTTTTTTTAACTTCTCTAAATTCCGATACATGCGTTTCTCTTTATGATGTCCCGCCCACCTATATGCTTCATCACGCGTGCCTTCCGTCAAAAGAATAGTAACTTCGCCTTTCTCTAACCTCCCTGTCCTTCCTCGTCGCTGGATTGCTCTAATTGCACTCGGAACAGGTTCATAGAACAAGACTTTATCCACTTTCGGAATATCGAGTCCTTCCTCTGCCACTGAGGTTGCGACCAGCACTGAAAACATACCATTGCGAAACCTATCAAGAATTTCTTTCTGTTGTTTCTGGGAGAAACCAACTCCATTCTTTTTCGCTTGCCCAAAGAACACATGATTTGTGATACGTAACTCATCTAATTTCTTGATAATCTCTTGTGCAGAATCTCGGAATTGTGTAAAAACAATGATTTTTGCGCCCATATCTTTCCGAATAACGTCAAGCACGATTTCTTGTAATTTTGCTAACTTTGGATGTTGTACGTCTTGCTTGATAACCTCTTCGGCTGAATACAAAGCAGATTTAAAATTTTCATCCATAACGAGGTTCTTGACAGCCTTCACTTTGCTTGTTCGTGATTGTTCCCGTATTTTTTGTAGATAGTCAACAGTTTGTCTAATCCCTTGTGATTCGAGCAATTCAAGTGCATGATCTACTTTCAACGCTTCGGCAATGACAGACACAGATTTCATAATTTCAAAATCACGTTCACCTCTTGATAACCGTCCTTGCAATTCTCCTTGCAATCGTAGCAATTGGCCTTTATGCATATCGGCATTATCGCAATATCCAAACTGTTTCGCGAGAAGTAACTTCGATTTCCGGCAATCTTGCAAATATTGTCGTACCTTTTTGAATTCAGTTGGAAATTGTACCTTCTCCCACACCATTTTGATTTCTTGAATGTAGGGTTTGACGTCCGCATCTTTCTCTGTACGTACTTCCACTTTCTCAATATGTAAATTTTGACACACTTCCTTAATTTTCTCCATGTCACTTCCAGGTGATGCGGTTAATGCCAAAATTCGTGCTTTCGATGATCGTTTTTCATATTGATCTGCGACCCACACATATGAATATTCGCCCGTTGCATGATGCCCTTCATCAAAGATAAGGCAACTCACTTCTTCCAACTTCACTCTTCTATTAATTACGTCGTTTTCGAGTCCCTGTGGGGTTGAGATAATAACAGTAGCATCTTTCCATAACTCGGCTCTCTTGGCTGGTTTCACGCTGCCTGTGAAGAGAACAATCTTCTCATCGTCTATATCCAAATGTTTCCTGAACGTCTCTACATGCTGCTCACAAAGTGGTTTTGTGGGTGCAAGCATCAAAATCTTGCTTTGTGGATAAGTATGTAATCGTTGTGCTGCCAAGAGAAATGCCAAAGCCGTTTTTCCTAATCCTGTGGGAAGGACGACTAACGTGTTTTTAGAGGCAGCTGTTCCAAGAATTGTTTGCTGGTATAATCTGGGTGAGAAATTTGTAATCATATACGCTCGAGAGAATGCTGCTTTAAAAGCGTTTCCTGGACTTGACCAGTGTGGGGAGTGGGTCTTATTGTCTGAATGATCCGATTATTTTGCTTCCATCTCTGGTAACATTTCCATCATATCCTAGGGCACCCATGATGCCACTAATTTCACCGAATCTAATCGGTTTCATTCTGATATCAATTGTTCCTCTTTGTTTCACGACACGGTGAATTTCACACAAATCACGTGGTACTAAAGGACTATCTCCACCTAATGCTCGTGAATACATAACATGGTTAAAAGTATTATCTGCAAATGGTAATTCATTAACACGTCCTTGCGCAAACTGTACTCTGTTTCCATATTGTTCTTTTAGTTGTACAAATCCTGGTTTACTAAAATCGTGATTTAATGCTACATACATATCTTCCCATAACACAGGAACACCGTTTTCTCGTTGTCTACCTCGTAATGGTGCTAAACCGGGTGCAATCTCTAATGTATATGTTTTTTTAGGAGACGTTTTTGGAGGCGGCATTTTTATATCCTAACCCCTAACCTTGTCATAAACCGTTCTGATCCTTCATTCATGTAGCAATCAAATCCTGCTTGAGGTCCGCCGTTATGTCGCATCCACTCTATCGCTTTTGGAACGTGTTGATATTTTGTGTTTCGTTGAAGCATCATTTCTAATAACCTGCTTGCCGTTTCATCAACATTTGGAAAACCTCTTTCACTTAAAAGTTCTGTCGCCAGTAAATGGGACATTGCTTCCACTACTGTTTCGTCTGCAAGAAGGCCAAGATTATGGTTGCCAGTTCTTTCAATGTATTGATTACTTATTGGCGTGGTTGTAAGTGGAATGACTTCTGAAAAAGGACCGAAAAGACTTGCTGGTCCCATTCCAATAAAAGCATACCACCCTTCTTGTAATTTTCCACCCTGAATATTAACATTTAGAAAGGAATTTACACTATGTTTTCCATGTAAAAATACATTTTGAGGTTTCCTACCTGGTTCTTCAACTATTGCTGTATGAATTCCATAATAACTCGGTCCAACAAACGCGTGTGGTTCCGAACTATTACTATAATCTTCTCCTTGCGTGACTGGTATAAAAGAATCTGGGATTACTTGGATACCTTGTATTCTATCTCGTAAAAAAACCATTGCACTATTTGCGTACGCCAACAATGCTTCTTCTCGTTGACCTTGAACCGGAACACCAAAATGTTGTTTTCTAAGTGTAACTTGTCCTTTTTGTGGCGCTTTTCCTTGCTCCACCTTTTTAAGAAACGTCTTCTTCATTTTTGCATATAAATCAGGCGATCCTATTTCCAAATTTGGTCCTAACGGAACATATTTTCCTCTTTTCCAACCAGGATCTGGTGGAATTTCACCATAAAATGAATGATCGAATACTTCGTGGTTATCAGAAACTGTAGAATTGTGAGATGTTTCTTCTCCAGAACCAAATACTACATCACGTAAACCAGTTTTAGAAGCTGCATATCCTAACGCAACTCCAGCTCCAACGCGAACTAACCATTCTCGTCGAGAAACCATCTTACTTCAACCTATAAATACATCCGCAGATTTGGTAGCCTTGCTTGACTGCCTCTTCTTTTGTTTCGAATGTGACTCGTTTTTTGATATTTTTGGCGAAGAAACATCCTTCGATGTGTGCTTTCTTGCCAGTTTTTGACGCGAAATAGGTTCCTGTGCTTGAGCTCTCTTCTTTTGTGTTGTGTTGCTCTTTTAACAGTGCTATTTCTGCGTGTAAATATTGAATATGATCATAGAGTGCATAAATATCNTGCTTCGTTAACTCAAATGATTTTTGTACTTTTTGTTGAAATTGTGTTTGAAACATTGTATNTATACCTCTTTNGATTANTATANNNNTAATTTGTGCTCAGACTATATAAANNTTTNGGTTATTTATNACTNGNAGGTAGTTAAAGCAGAAAGATTTAAATAAAAGAGAAATAAGAGTTCTATATGACAATTACAAACCTGGTACTGCCTGTAAACACACCTGTAAGAATAGGCCAAGGATTTAATGGATCATTTACACATAAATTGTTCCCAGATCTTAAGGTGGATGATCGTTATTCACTTGATTTTATGGGTGAACTTGGTGATAGAATATACGCTGTTGCACCCGGAACTGTTTCTTTATTGAAAATAGATGGAAAAGATAAAGATGCGTATCATGGTAAAGATGTACAGAAAGGGAAAGACGCAGCGAAACATACGAACTATATTGCTATTGACCATGGTGATTTTTTTAGTCTTTACATGCATTTACCAGAAGGAAATAATGGTCTTAATTTCGAAATAGGAGCTCCCGTAACAGAACGTTTCCCTATTGGTTACATTGGTCAAACTGGTTGGAGTACAGCACCGCATCTTCATTTTGCAATATGTGCAAAAACAGATGATGGATGGCGACGAACGATTTCTCATTCATTTCGTGATTATGATGGCCCATTAGAAGATACAGTTATTAATTCGCATTTATACTAGATCGTATTTTCTTTACTATTTTCCACACAACAAACACCAATGCTGTAACTCCCATAACCCACCAGACATACATAAACCAGCCAAAGGATGTATGTGATCCTAGCTTATAGCCATGGTACCAAATTAACAATACTCCAATATCAGCGACATGTTCCCACCAACTTGCTATTTTCTGAACCCTTGGAATAGACGACAACCGTAACAAGATTTCATATATTATCCACAATACAAACACGATCATTCCAATAATCAAAAAAGCTTTATGTGATGGTGGAGCAAGTGCAAACAAACTTTCAAGAGGCCACAAACCAGTTGCATTTAATTGTGCGATCGCTGCAACTAATGGATGTGATACAAATAGTATCAAGACAGCTAACCCTGTACGTGCATAGAACACGTCTAAATTAAACAAACCAGAAAAATAATCACCAAACGCACCCACAAGAACTTGTATCCACACGACTGAAAACGTGAGTAATCCAAGCAGTGGAAAGAGAAGAAATAAATTAAAAAGTGAGAAATCCCATCCGAAACTGTTCCCCCATGTAATAATTGGAAGAAGTAACACAACGAAAAACAACACATACCAGACTCGTTTCATATACCAATTATCTACGAGAACTTTATTAATATTCCTATAAATCTTGTTTTCCAGTTACGGTAATGATGCCATCTTTCTTTGAAAATGTTACTTCTTCTAGATTATTAATCACGATATCATTTCCCAATAAGTAGTATGAGACATTACGCAAATCTCGAATTCGTATTTTCTCAATGTCAGGTACTTCAAGAACATCAAACGGTGCCTTGCCATGCAGATGAGGGTTATTAGAATCGAACAACCCAATGAATGCTGATTTCATTCCTTCTTCATCTTTTCCTGGTTTTCTACTTAACACAACACTTTTGGCTTTGAATGTTTTTTCCATAGCTTACTTAACGTAGCCCTTACTTTTAAAGATTGTGATGATTTTCTTCACATGTAGGTAATATGACACGAAGAACCCAACCGCGAAAAAGAGAAAGGTAAGCATTCTATTACCTGAAAATGCGCCTAGTATATATCCAAGTAAGAAGCCGAGGATAAGAAGTACAAAAGGTAGAATTGGTTCATTTTTTCTACGCAGATAGTACCCTCTCGCAGCGAGCATACCAGCGAGAAAAATAAGCACGTAACTTAAGAATGGATTCTTAAGAGCGATTGCGATGATAAATCCAATTAACAATAAAATGACGGTGAACGCTTCCACCCATTCTTCGCTCCAATCAAAACTCATTTTTCTGACCCCGTGAAAATATAGATAAATCCTGCAGCAGTGGCTCCAGCAATGGCGATAATTAAACCAGGTTTACTTCGTGACATGAGTAATATTGCAGCAACGGCGACAGTTAATATCCCCATAACCCAGTTCAATCGTGATCCCCAGAAAATAGATAGACCATCTAATTGTGGGAGGGGAATTAATGAACATGCAGCCATGATAAGGTTGAGCGTCACACCTTTCCCAAATACATAACTCTGTGGGAACGCCATCCATCCAATTCCAAACAAGGTTGCAGCAATGAGATTCCCCCAGACACCCCATAATCCAATGACACTATTCTGCGCAAAATCAAATCCGTATCGAAACTCTCCTAAACGTTGTTTCACCATCATAGATGCAACAAAACCGCCAATAAGAATGAGGGGAATGTTGCCAACAGAGACAAATCCTATTGCGAGCATGACAAACAATCCCGTCCACCATATTTTGAAGTTTACCAGATATCCTTGACTTAATCCGTATATCTTTTGACATGCTATTCGGAAAAAGAAACTAAACCCTGCGATGAGAATCATCATAATAAGATGGCCAAGACCTATGCCCAAATCAAATTTATCTACACCCCAATCGCGAAAAGAGAAAATAAACGCAGTAAACAATATGGCAACAACCAGCCCCCACACCTCTTGAGTGCTAAATGCAAAGAATTGTTTAATCCGTGAACGTAACTCGTGAGGGCTTGCCATGCTCCTACTAAACTTCTAGGGTATAAAAGATTTACCCTCTGATTCTCTTTTATGATGATGTCAGAGAGGAAGCTAGGGCACGGCCTCATTATGGCATTGTTTGATTTATTCTTTCATCAACGCCATGGCCTCCGTTGGCGCTACCTTCCTTTATTTCTACCATAAGATTAATAAAGAATAATCTGCTTTCCTTCAATATGGCAGCAAAGAAGAAAGTGGCAAAATCAGATTCATCCCAAAGTGACGCGGAACGTACCGGATATCATAAAGGTGCATTAGCAACGTTAAGTAAAGAACGGGAAGAATTAATGCGTATTTTACAAATAGTGGAACAATTAATGCAGATGCATATT
>NZBO01000027.1 GCA_002686315.1 archaeon
CTCTTCCTCATCACAAAGATTAAAAAAACCATCTCCACATTTCCCACATTGCAAAGCACACGAGACACCATCATCCTCCACACCATCACAATCGTTATCTTTTCCATCACAGATTTCGGGTGAGGCAGTACATGACGGTGCAACTTTATTCCTGACAGTTTCACGTGGAGTAGAATGCACTACAGGTGGACATTGCGTCCAGAAATGGTTACTACCACATGTTGCATTGGGACTTATCCTGTCAGGATACGCAGCAGGATAGCCGTAAATATCGTAGGGATCAAGTTTCGTAGTCCCATTTCGTAATTCGAAATGAAGATGATTTCCCGTTGAACACCCAGTACTTCCCATGATACCTAACCGCTGCCCTCTTTGAACATACTGACTTTTATTCACAAGAATAGATCCTTTCTTGAAATGAGCATAGACAGTCGTTAACCCGTTATCCTGGTTAATCATGATCCTATTCCCATATGCTAACGTTCTATCTGAGGCAATACACGTACCTAAATCATCCCCATTCAATCTGTTATCTTGACCAGTGTAATAATGCGTCGAATCAACGACACCATCCGCAGCAGCAACGATGTAGTACGTTTTATCTTCGTCAGGCACGTAATCTTGCCCTCGGTGAACCGCACCACTACCACGATACCAACCAGAGAGAATGTAATTGTCATCTGTGGATTCTAACGGGTAGGTGAGAAAGCGACGGTTTGCAAATGTATTTTCCTGTGGGACGCGTTCATTATTGGGCTGACGTGGTTCAGTACGCTTTGCTTCTGTTGGTTCACCTGCCACCTCAGCACGACATTTCCCACCAATAATCTGAGGATTTGTATCATCACAATCTTCTCCTAAATCACAATGTACACCATAGCCATCACCATCTGCGTCTATACATTGGAAATAACATTCATTCGTATAAAAATTAAATTCACTGCCATCTGGACAGCATCGCGTCATTTGGAAGGCGTTCTTTTGCCCAGAACAGTACGTACCTTCAGGACATTCATCGTTGAATGGTGAGCATAATTCGCCAGGTGCGACTGCTACAGCAAATGGAATCAAAAGTAAAAGCACAAAATACTTCATTTAAATAGTAGTGGGTTAGGAAGTATAAATATGTTTAGAGTATAGTGTATATACGTGATAGAAAGCTTAATAAAGCCAAACTCGTTTCTTTTGTTCATAGATGTACATAAAAAGAGGCGTTGAGCTAGGCTTAATAGTAGTTGTAGTAGCAATTGTAGCAGTGATTGGTCTCTTTTTTGAAGGTGGTATTACGGGAGCAGTGGTAGGTGTTAATCAGGAATTAGCAGCACCAGCTGATGTTCTTGAGATAGATGCGATTAAAGAGGATAATGTTGAGATTGCTGCTGATTGTGCTGCATGGCCGTGTGACTGTGGTGATACATTAACTGCAAGTGTTACAATGACTGGAAACCTTGAGGGTTGTGGTCTTCTTGATGGTGATTTTGGCCTCAAGATAGGAGCAAATGATGTAACATTAGATTGTGCTACTTACGAAATAGGTGCAAAGGCACAAGGGAACATTCCTGGAATTTATAATCATAATTATACTGGATTTACTATGAAAAATTGTGTCATTAATGGATTTAGAACCGAATCAGTTCTCATAAATAACGCATCTGGTATTAAAATACTAAATAGTACGTTTACAAATGATTCAAATCAAGGGAATCCCACAATACTTATTGCAAATTCCGAGTATGGTGTTATTGACAATGTGACTATTGTTAACAACACTAGAGATTCAAACTCTAACGATGGTATTACATTTGATAACTCGTCACATTTTAATATTACGAACAGTCTTTTTAAGAACATTTCAGTTGGGTACCCAATTAATTTCAATGCTGGATCGAATGCCACTCATCTGAGAATCATTAACAATAGATTTGAAAACCTTTCAAGTTCTACAGCATCTAAGAAACTTCCAATTAACTATGAATCGACGTCTAACGTGAGAGTTGCATCACATCATACAATTGCAAATAACACATTTAACATTACGTATGATTTCGAGATTGATTTTGTGAATGACTCCATTTTTATTAACAATACATTCTACACAAAACTTAGTATCACGGGAGAGAATCTGACATTTTATAACAATGATTTAACGACTAGAGGATTGAGCGCAGACAGCATCAATAATAGTAATATTTCATCCAACCGAATACGAATGCTTTTTGATATTAAAGCTGTAAGAGAGAGTATTTTTGAGAAAAACATCATCAATGATACACCTGTTATTATCCCTGCTGGTTCACAAAATCTAACTCTACGAAGCAACACAATTAATAATCCTAATTCGACAAGTAAGGCAGGGATAGACGCTATAAGTACTAACAACATTACAATCGATAACAATACTATTGTTTTAAGTCATTATAATAATCTCATTTATGTACGGGGCGCTCCTAACACGATCATAACTAATAATAATCTTAACGGGAGTACTGCTGAAGCAATAAAAATACGGGATCTTAATGGAAGTAATATTTCAGGTAACACTATCTCAAACGCATCTGACGGAATCAGTTTTAAGAGTCATAGTTTAAATCAAATTGTTACTCAAAACACGATAACAAATGTAACAGACGCTATTATTTTTTTCGGACCAGGTCGCAACAACACCGTTTCAAATAATACCATTTATAACGTAACCAACGGAATTCATCTTCAGATGGCAGGAGGACCTTACGCTAATTTCACCGTGTATGGAAACTCAATCAGTGGTTCAAATATTGCAATGAGATTAGAGCACATATCAGAAAGTAATTTCTCATCAAACAGAATCTTCAACAATTCATTTGGTTTCCGCATGGCGAATGGAGACGATACCCTTCAAGTTCAATACAATGTTTTTGAGGATAATAAACTGTTGAGTAATACAGTTGGCTATGAGTTACATGGGCCCACTCAAAATAACAATTACACCTTGGAAAAAATTACTGGATCCGTTGATGGGATACGAGCAATTAGAACTGCTTTTTCTGGAGGTGATTTTATTGAAAACAGATGGTATAACAGTAATTTTTCTAACAATACTTACGATGTTAACATCACATATGGTGGAGGATCAATATACTTCATTAACACGACGGACAACAATCTCACAGCTAATGCATATGCATCACAATTTTATGTTAAGTGGTATACGTTTGTGAATGTTACTGATAGTTCAGGATCAGCCTTACCAGATGTTAATATTACCGGCTTTGACGCAACCGGCGTAGTTGATGATTATGGTGTTTCAGATTCTAATGGCCTTCTTAGATTAGCACTGACGGAATATTTTATAGAGGACAGAACTACATATTTCACGACGCAAAACCACACCATCCAAGCAACTCGAAATGGTTTCAATACGAATCAGTCAATCATAAACCTAATTGCGGCAAACAGCCATAAAGTTAACTTGACACTTACAAACCAGACATGTGGTACAACTGTTACAACGGATTTGACGTTAGGGGTAAATCTATCAGGAACCGCGAGCTGTTTACATGTTGGCGCAGATAACATCAAAATAAATGGAAATGGTTACACATTGATTGGTTCTGGAAATGGAATTGGCGTCAATATTTCTGGGTATGATGGAGTTGTAATTGAAAATCTCACCATTCAAAATTTTACACGATCAGTTGATATCTACGACGGAAAACATGCCGTGTTTCGAAATATCGTCGCACGTAATTCAAGTTACTTGTTTATATTCAACGACACCGAGAACATTTCAGTATATGATAGTGATATTACCAATGGAACATTAGGTAACGTGGTGGCAACAGGATCAAAACCAAGTAACATTTCGCTTGTCAATATCACAATGAGCCCAAGTAATATTACGGCAGGTTCTGCTCATGTTGCAGTGAAATGGTATGTCGATGTGAATGCAACGTATAATACTAATCTAACGTTAGTTAATGGAAATGCATCAGGACATTTTAACATCACAAATGGACGTCTAGATGATTCACGAAATACTGATAATAATGGATCAGCTCGACTTGAATTAACAGAATTAATCGTCAATAGTTCAGGCATAACATATCTTACACCTCATAATATCTCGCTTCGATACAATTCACTAACTACCGCAACTTTCAATATCACATCACTAAATCTCACAAAAACAAATAACACACAAGTAAACCTTTCAATCAAACTCAACTGTACAACACCAGCAATCGGCTTAAACATTAGTGGAAATACAACACTTTGTCCGGGAAGATTTACTGCACATTCAATGACATTAGGTACGTTTAAGAGTAATGTAACATGTGATAGAACAACGCTTATAGGTGATAAGTCAGGGTTTGGTATCAATGTTACCGGGAACAATATAACAATTAGAGATTGTGTATTTAAGGATCATGGAATGGCAATAAATTTCCATGCAAGCTATGAGTATCTGAACATTACGAATAATACATTGAGAGATTGTGGAACTGGTTCATATGAAGGGTGTGTTCTACTTTCAGGTGATAAAGCTCAAGTAGCGAAAAATGAAATGCGAAATGGAAAATACGGTATTTTTGTCAATCAAAGTTCTAATCACACAATATCGTTCAACAATATGACAAATATGAGTGCTGCATATTATGTATGGTTAGCAGGAGACTCCACTGTATTTAATAACACGTTTAGTGACGGAAAATATGGGATTTATTCAAAACCAAATCCAAATCGAAATTTGTTTTACCACAATACAGTGGAGGGAATGTCGTCACAAAACATTTTTTCACTGTATAATGCAAACTTACAGGACGATTTTAATACCACTATTGCTGGAACATTTCAAGGGAACAAGTGGGATGATTACTGTGACAAAGGACAAGATACAAATGATGATGGCTATGCTGATAATGTCTCCTCAGTAGGTGACGATTATCCATATAACGCTACTATAAGTACGAAAGTATTTGATTGGCTTGTGGGAAAAGCAGTGGATTATCATCCATTCATTTTTAATTGTACAAATACTGTCTTCCTTGGAAGCAGTGCTGCGTCAAGTTCTTCTTCCGATAATAGCGATGATGGTGGTGGCTCAGCTCTCGCAGCACCAGAAGTAGCAGCTCCTGAGAAAGAAGACACACCTACTGAATATGGTTCTGCTGCGGAAGTTGCAGAAGATCTCGAAACAACAATAATCGTAGAAGATTTTGATGAACTTGTCACGATCAAAGTAACACTAGAAAATACGGGAACCAAGACAATGCGTCTTTTCCCTGAAATTTTGCAATCAGTTGAAGATCCATTTTTCATTGTTACCAAGAAGACGTTAGGATTTGCAGGATCGTTATTTAGCAAGTTGTCGTTTATCTGGTACTCCGGTAATACGATTTCAGGAAGATTACTGGAGGCGGAAATTGTAAATCCTGAACAAATCGTTCTTCAACCAGGAGAGAAAATTGAGAAAGAGTTGCAAATTAAGGAAGGTCTCTCCGTACCTCGACAAATTAAAATTCAGTTCACCACGTTTGGGGAAACAGTACTGGAAGAAGATATCTCAGAGCAATTTAATGAACGGGAGAAGGCTGTTTCAGGAACAGCGGTTGATGTTGATAAAGATAACAACTTAATTGACGTCTACGCTGTTATTTTCCCATCACAGTTGTCTGATGCGTTTGAAGAAAGGCTAGATAGTGCTATTACCGGGGCCACAGTAGGGATTAATACTAAAAAAAGCAACACGTATTTCATTGAGTTAAACGTCAATAGTAAAATGGAGAGAAAAATGCAATTCCTTCCAGGAAAGTTTTCATTCCTTCAAACGTTCCTTAGCTCCTCAAATAAGGTAACTAGTACTTTCTCTGATCTCTATGGACCATATATTATTGCAGAAGATCAAGCACTCGTCTTCGCGCAACAAATGGAGTATAACAAAGACATCTGTGAAGGTAATTATGATGTGAAAGCCAGAATTTATCAGGAAGATGAGATTGTAGTAGAAAATGAATTTGATGTAGAGTTATGTTAATTATCTAACTCGGTTAAGTATCGTATCAGAAAATGTAATCTTCCTATTCGTTAGTAATTTACCAATGTGATCAGTAGTTAGGCGTATCCGAGCTTCATATCCTCTACCTGATCCATTTTGAAAAGCTTGAACATCACCATCATGAAAAAGATTTCTATCTGATCTTCCGGGAGTTACAACTCCATTAATGAATCGACCGATTTCATAACCATAACTTCGAGCTTCGTTATGGCTTGGATGTACATTTAGGTACAGTATAAAATCCACTCGGCACCCATCTTTTTTTGCGACAAACCTATCTTTAAAAAGTGCGTTAAGAATAGTCATAAGCGTTTCGTCTCGTACCTGACTAGGTTTCATTTCTACTAGTTTTGCAACATAAGAAGGAAGTCCAATTCGGTCCCTTTTTCCCCTTTTGTCACCTTCGTAAAGACCCATTCCAACTAATAATCTACCGAACGCACCTCCATCTTGAACAACTTCAAGAGATCCAGATTGTGACCGATATTTAAAGCGATCACCTAAAGCTGCAAATTCTCGCTCGGCTAAATTACGTAACATCTCCTCCTTTCCACACACGATTGGTTTGTACCTTAACGAGATATTACCACTAAAGTCATTCCACGCAGCTAAGCTAACAATAGCTTGTCCAGCTGGTGTCGCGAGACTTTCTAGAGTTAAAGGGAGAAGACCAAGGTCTCTCAATGCATCTGTGTATTTGAAATAACGTTGATCATCTACGTTATACAATGATCGTACTTGATCTTCCGTCACTAACGGGCGTTCTCTCAGTGAATGTAACGGCACAACTCTATCTGGAGAAAGAGGTTGTTGGGAGTCTATCACATTATGATCTAGCGCGTATGCGTGAGCCATGATAAGGTAATGTTTCTGAAATATATAATATTTTTGCTATTTTCTAGCCTTAATTTGATTATTTAAGTAAGGTTTATATAAAATAATTACTTAAGAGGGATTAAATCATGAAATCAATCCTTACAAAAGCAATGTTGGTGGCTGCCACTACACTATCCTACGTAGGATGTGAAGAATCTACGCCTGAAAAGAACCCTCCTGAAGTTACACCAATTGTAGAAATATCTACCTTTGACGATAAACCTCATTCTGATCCGAACGGTCAGAGATGGAATGTTGGTGATGGAATTGTCCTTATTGATTACATCCCAGAAGGAACTAATTTTCAGCTAGAACATAGAGATCGGGTTCATGATATCACGCAACAACCAGTGATAAACTCTGATGCAGGTCTTGCACTGGGGACCGGTCCTGAAGTAATCTCAGATTACAGTATATCTCAACGGGATGCAGGTGTGCCTGACTCAAGAACAGAAGATTCACAATTACCTGACGCGGCTATACTGGATGCTGAAACTTTAGACGTACTGGTTGATGCGGCCTTGCCAACAGCACGTGACTTACATGAAGAAGGAGCCTGCATGACTACATCTTCCTTTGAGGCACTAGGAAGTAATCCTGACTCAAGTAATGCAGCATATCGAATCTTGTTACATGCTGATCAGTCTCGAATGGGATATGGTATGCCTATAGTCAATGGTGAAGCTAACTCTTTTAGACTTCTTGATCGAAATTTGCAGGCATCACTCTATCTCGGCGTTCCAATATTCTGGGATGGAGAATCTGCAAACTTTGGAACACTTCTAAATAGAGAAAGTAGAAATGGAGAAAGAGTAGCCATCCAAAATTTTGAGTGGACCATGCAAGGAGAAAATTATTGCGATAGACGAACTTCAATCACTTCCTTAGAACAAGCAAGATGGTGTATAAATCAGGATCCTGCTAGGTTTGAACTTTACGACGAGAATTGTAATGAAGACGATATTTTGCCTGATGAAGAACCAGCTCTGCCAGTTATTCCTGATGTAGGTGTCCCAATCGAGGTTGATGCCGCAATTCCTGAACTGTTCTCAGGGTTGGAGTTTGAAGGAACCTTGCGTTATGAAGATGGGGAACCAGTCTACACTATCGTGTGGGATTTTGGTCCAGATAATCGACGAAGAGAAGAAGGAAACCAGATATTCACACCCGAAAATGTCGAGAGCATGCGTAGAATTATTGACTTATCTTTGGGCGTGGCATATAAATTAACTTGGGGAGATGACTGGCAGGAACAAATGGAAGATCCTTTCATCAGAAGTTTCGCAGATCCAATACGCATTGGAATGAACACCGAAGGTACGTGTGGCAACAATCGACAGTCACACCCTGGGATTGGTACAACTGTCTTGTGCACATCACCAGAACATTTTATTAGTGATGATGCAGCTCCTACGCATGGTATCATTACCCATGAAGGTGAGCATATCGCAAACGCAATGAATGCTCGGCCCTATTTCATGAGAGAGTTTACCGCTGTTGTGGTAGCTGGTTATGCTCATACAAGAGTAACCAACCAAGAGGTCTTAAATCTTCCTTTCGAAGAGCTAATTGATCAAGAACCTCCTCGACGAGATTTTTCGTATGATAATGAATTATGGAAAAAATGGGAAAATAGAACGAACGGAAGAAGATATGGTGTTGCAGATCAAGGGGCTCATTTATTTTCTCAACTCTCCCGACGTTTTGGATTTACACCAGTTACCAATTTAGCCGTTCAAGATGCGATGTTAGAAAGGTTTCGAGAGATAAACAATAATCAGATACAAGCCGATATGGCTCCTGTCCCTCTTGCTGAGTATCTCGCAATTATGATTGAAACTCTTAGAATAGAGGATGAAAATCAGTTCATAGAAGTTTTCCATGAAAATGGAGTGCCGCCGTCAGAGTTACATCCAACCAGGCCAGGGATACATCCGAAAGAAGCCTTATATTCTCCTCGCTCTGGTAATGTAATCTTTTCGTTGTTTAATGGTACTCAAGAAGAAAGAAGATACGAAGTACGAATAGAAGGTTGTATCATTCCTGAAGCAAGAAATGATCTTGTGAATCTTACGGCAACTGAACTTAACCAAATTGCAGACATAGAGCAGATTTGTGATAATGAATTGGAATTTTTGGTGATTAGAGAAACCACTATACAAAGATTTAGAGAAGGTTATGTTCTCAGTCCGGGGATAGGAGGTAACAATCCGGTGGCAGGAATAGACGATAACGTATTGCTTAAGTATACGTTCATTGATGCACGTAACGGAGAAAGGATCCAAATGTACGGAGCTGTTCATTTGGCAGAACATAACGCAGATCTTAGCGTTGATTCAGCCTATACACTGATTATCGCTACTCGTAGGGGTAATTGTGATATCCGTATCCCATTACGAAATGATGGTTCAATGGATGCGGAAAATGTCAACTATAGGCTAACTGTCGCGCATGAAAATGAAAACGGGTGGGATGAACAAGAAATGCAAGGAGTCGTTCCGGAATTAAGGGCTGACATCCCATACACAATGGTCGTAGATTGTGCAGCATTCCCAGAAAGATTGAATCAAGGAGAACGTGTCCGTGTTGACGTGGAACTTGAACATGGTGGAGAATTATATAACTACAATACAAATAATGACCCATTATATAGGACAGATAACCCAGGAACTAATGGATCATTTTTACTTTCTGTTAATAGAATTAGATGATTTTTTTTTCTCAAAAAACCTTAACCTTTATAACCACAAACACTTTCCTTCTAGGCATAAATGTACATAAAAAGAGGCGTTGAGCTAGGTTTAATAGTAGTTGTAGTAGCTATTGTTGCAGTGATTGGTCTCTTTTTTGAAGGTGGTGTGACGGGAGCGGCTGTGGGAGTAGTTCCAGATCTTGATCTAGACATTCAGGAATAAGTAACGTAAATTAGGCACGTTGAAATCTCCCTTTTTAGAACCTGAGTCGTGTAGTAACCTTTAAATACCCCAAATATTTACTACAAAACATGTTAGTCTTTGGTATAGATGTTCCATTGGTGGAAATCATCCTGGTTTTTGCTATTATTATGTTTATTTTGTTAGTAGAAGCAATTATTGTGATTGGTATGCTGATGTCTCAGATGAATAAGACAAAGAAGTTAGCTGGTTTATTAGATAACCTTTCGGAGACACTTCTGAAGATGAAAGATAGGGATATGGGAAAACCGGTAAAAGACAAAGTAGAAGTAGTTGAGTAGAAACATTCTTAAATATCTCATTCGTTAAAAAAATATGAAACACGATAAAGAGATTTGTCCAAAATGTGGTAGTAGTGAATGGACATTTCCTAATCCTATCAAAGCATCCGAATCGACTCTTAACCTCCCTCATTTCGTCAATAATTTGTATGAATGTACCAATTGTGGATATATCGGCCCGTTCTTTATTATGGATAAAGAGCAGAAAGTTGATATCATTACCCCTACTGGACCACGAACATTAGATCTTGGTGTTGATATACGTCAAGAGAAAACGTTTGGCGGCTGGTTGATAGCAGCGGTTATCGCATTCTTTGGATTTCTTGC
>NZBO01000028.1 GCA_002686315.1 archaeon
GGGGCCATAACTTTACACCAGATCTTCTTTTTTGTTTTGATCCTGCTTACTTTCTTTTTCGTTGCTTTCGCCATATTAGATTATTTTCCGGATGATTGGTTTAGATACCTTCGTATTGGCTTGGGGATGGGGTGTGTTTATAAAGGTTTCTGGGGAAAAGGGAGGCGTAGGCGACCACCACCCAAAGGACCGAATATTTAGCTTATTTTTGGATTTTACAACAAAATATTGATTTAAAAGCAATTTCAAAGACCCAAATTTACTTCAAAGTGACAAAGAAAGATATTTATATAAGTTAAACTTTCCAAATAATATGAATGCAGGAAATATTTCTTTTCAAGAACCCAAACCAACACACTCACGTGTAAATTACAGAAACTCAATTGGACCTGGACCTGTGATCTTTGCATACGACAGAGTATCGCGACCAGACAATAAAGGCGGAGCCACACTTATTGACGACTCGCAGCGCGCATTACCTCTCGCAAGAGAAGGAGATGTTGTGTTCGTGAAAGGAAGAATTGAACCCGAGTACAGAGACTGGGTGCGAAATGTCGGATTGGGAACACCGCACGTGTACGAATTCAACGCACCAATTACCGCATCAATCCCTCAAATGGTCCTTGCAGATCCAGAACCTCTTCGCGAATATCTAGCACAGATCGGAGCAAACTTCGTCTGGGTACCAGGGTATTCAGGCCAACATGATGCACATGCTGCTGCAGCATTAGGCACTGATTTCATGGGAAATGAGGGCCACGTGACAGACAAATACTACGACAAAGCATCATTTCGGCGAATTATCAGAAATCTCGGAATCCCGCACGCGCGAGGAGAAACAGTAGACTCAAAATCAACCGTTGGCGCAATCGAACAGACAATCGCAGCGTATACAGAAACAACAGGCGAGGCGATCGTCAAAAACACACTTGCAGCAGGAGGCGACATCGTGTTATCGGTAAGTTTAGACGACATCTCACAAGTTGCAACACAAATGAAACGGCACGGTGGAAGATACGTCGTGGAAGTTAAATACCCATTACGAGGAGAACTCAACGACAGATGGCTTATTGATCGGGAAGGAGATATGCATTTCACAGGCATCTCACACCAAGACGTTAAAGATGGTGCATACCAAGGAAATTTTTTCCCGCTTGAACCATATGTAGACCTTGCAGAAGTCCACGCACTCTCACTACCCGTAATTGAAGCCATGAGAGATGATGGATATCAAGGAACATCCGGATTAGATTATTTATTACCAGACATGGAAGGCGTTCCACCGTTATTAAGCGAGAACAATAGTAGAATCAACGGATCCACAACAGTACAAGGAACATTAGACGCAATCCAACACAATGTACCAACTGATAACTGGAAAGCAAGAAAAATATATACTAGGACCCCAATGACGTTTGAGGAGTTACGGCGAGCTACAGAAGGCCTTATGTATGATGGGATGCCAGCCAGTGCAACATTCATCCCCGCGAATATCGCAAGAATGCCAGGCAATATATTCACCGGAATTTTTACAGGAAAAACACCCGAATTAGTTGATTTTGTGGAACGAGAATTCAAGGCAAGGATGAGCCAAAAACTCAAAAGGAGATGACCCATGCAACCCCGAATTATCGTACATGGTGGTGCCGGCACCTATACAGATGAACACCTTCTCAAATCGAAGCCAGCAATACAACAAATTTGCCATCAAGCCCACGAATTCCTGAAATCAAACTCGGCAAAAGACACCGCAATATTTGCAGTACAATTATTAGAGGATTGTCCGCTCTTCAATGCAGGAACTGGATCACGCCTCCAAACTGATGGCAAGGCACGAATGACTGCCGCATTTATGGAAAGCACACGACGAAAATTCTCCGCAGTCATTAACATTGAAAATATTCAAAACCCAATCAATGTTGCAGCAAAATTACAAGAAGAAAAAAATAGCGTACTTGGAGGACCCGAAGCAACTAAGTTTGCTCACAACATAGGTTGTAAAGAATATGACCCAATCACAGAAGAAAAACGCCTAGAACTAAACACATTAACGGAAGAAAAATTTGGCACAGTAGGTGTTGTCGTTCTCGACAGTCAAGGGAAGATAGCTGCCGCAACCTCCACAGGAGGAACAAGTGCGTGCCGCCCGGGAAGAGTTGGTGATGTCGCATCGCCAGCTGGAACATATTGTGACACCCACGCAGGAGTTTCCTGCACCGGTCGAGGAGAAGACATCCAAAACGCAGTTCTTGCGAGCCGAATTGTTTTTACAGCACAAAATAAAACACTACAAGACGCAGTTAAAGAAAGTTTCATTAATTTCAATCAACGAAAAGGAAGTGCAGGAATTATTGCACTTGATCACAACGGCGTCGTTGTAGTACACCACAACACCCCACACATGGTATTTGCATATAACAAACAAGAAGAAATTGTAACATACTAATCTACAATACAATGCACATATCGGTCACGTAATTGTTGTAAGGTGCCATCAACCTCCTCACGCGGTTCCTCCAACGACACATCTAAAGACACAACACCATCTTTTATCGTAAGATTATATCTTCCTTTAACACCAACATCAATATGGACATCATATTCACCATGATCAAGAAGGTTTGACAACTCCTGTTGCGTATAAAAAAACGACTCGCCACACCTCCCCGCAACCCCATCAGAAGACAAAGAGCTAAGTAAAGTTCGATAAGCCAAACTAACATTTTCAAAACAACCATCATGTTCAGACGATTCAGGCCGTAATTGAAGTTGATAATTATGCATAGACCATTTTAGCCCCGCATAGTTATAAAACTTATGAACAAATACCGCCAACTTTAAATAAAACGAAAATCAACATAAAACAATGATACACCACAGACAATCATCCGAGTACACAACGGCAGCATCGTCACTCCTAAGTATCCTTCATATTCAAAAAGGAACGCCGTTAACAAAAGAGAACGAATTTGCAATCTGGCATGCGTCCGCTAATTTGCCAACACGAGGATGTAACATTTACGGATTAGCACTCTATGCGAAACAGCAAGGTCTTTCTCCTAAAGTAATAGTCGAAACGAAAGAATACGATTTCCCCGATTATCGGTTCTACCGTTACACCAAAGATGATATCACACACGCAGCATTTTCCTCTGCATTACATTTAGCAAAAGCGGAAGCGGCAAACATCCCGATCACCCAAAAACGACTCTCGTTAGCAGACGTGAAACAGCACCTACAAGACAACATGGTTCTTCTCCGTGTAAACGCAAAACCTATCCGTAATGCGAAACGCAACACAAGCAATTACATCGTTGTGCTAGGGTATGAAGAAGGGTATTTCCATATTATGGATCCTGCTATCGGCGGTCTCTCTATTCCAAAAGACGTAATGCAAGACGCGTTCGATTCGTTAGAAACCAAGAAGTATCGTGACCATAGAATGATCCTTTTCCAAGAATAAAGACAAATATTGCTTTCTTTTCTTAAAAAAAGACCATAGAGTTGCTCCAATAATCAAAGAGAACTTTATAATGACCCCAAAATATTGAAAGAAAACAAAAATAGCACATAAAATAGAAACACTTATTAAGAAAAAGATTTTGCAAAATAGTAAGTCAGAATATTTTTGATTAAATGGAACCAATAACAACAATCGGAACGGAACATGAGTACGAACTTGTCGATAAACAAGGCTATTTAGCAAATATTGCACCCACGTTTTATGAAGCTCCAGAAAATCTTGCTGGAGAGTTCAAAGGATCTTTTGAAAAAGAGGGAACAGATGCCCAAATAGAAGTACATGGCGCACCAGAAGGGACAGGAACCATTAGAGAATTACATGGAGATCTCGTCCCAAGATTGGAACTTGCACACCAGATTGCAGAACGGGAAGGAGCCTACATAGTTCCTGGAAGCGAATATGGCGCAGGAGAAGGAGAACTAAATAAAGCAATTACAAGATTTGAAGGATACCGCGCAATCATAGGAGAAAAAGGATCTGATAAAATTCTCCGTATTTCTGGAACACATAAACACCTCTCGCAAGTTCCGGGATATCTTCGTGAACAATTCTTACTTATGAGTACCCTCGATCCACTTATGATTGGACTTACCTCTACCTCTCCAATCTCATATACCGGAAAAAATGGGGCATATTGCCACAGAGTTAAACTCGTCCGTGACGATGTATTTTCCGACCCAAAACTAGGAGGTCAATTAGTATACCCAACGAGTGCAGAAGACATCGCGCAACTTGGCAAGGCAACATTTCACGCATGGCAAGAAGCATCACAAATTGCGGAAGATCGATTTAGAGAAATGGGGTTTAGTGAGAATAATACAGGGTATAATCCGCTCCGTGTAAAATCAGACCTTGGCACATTGGAAGGAAGAGGAGCAGACACAGGACCAGTAGACACCATTCTCCCAGCTGCTGCCGTGTTAAAAGGAGTTGTTGATAGAGCAGCAAAATATAGAACACCAGTAACTATCGCCAAAAAAGAGGGAGAATATGCCTTTTCAGATGAAAACATCGTCGTTCCGAGTTTAAGCACGCTACAAGACATGGAAAGAACCACAGTGCGGCAAGGACCGAGGGTTGACCCATTCACAAGAGACTTCAACCTAGCAGCAGTACAATTCGCACTTGGCGGCTTACCAGCACAAGACAAACCATATGCAAGAATTGCACATGAATTGCTCACAGGAGAAAAAGCATTAGTTGCAAGTGAAATGATGAGGCATCTTCACGAAATGAAGGGAGAAAATAGAACAAAATCATATAACGGGAAAAAGGCGACATCAGAACAAGCAGCATCTCTCAATATATTTTTAGCACAACGACATAACCAAGGCATCCAAAACCTTGAACATTTACTATAACAAAATGTGTAGAATGGCCATATCTATCGGAAACGTGAACATGACCGCGTTGATAGACGGTGTTATCACGATGGCGAGAGACCTTTCCAGCCAACATGAATTAAACAAGCAGGAAGGACCAGGATCATGGACACATGATGACGGATGGGGCATCGCCTACCTACATGAAGGAAAATGGCATATTACCCGTTCTACCACAACAATCTATGATGATCCGTCCGTTAACGAGTTACGGGCAAAGAAAGCAGAGATTGCCATCATCCATGTACGTAAAAAAATGGGAAGTGAGAAGGCAATCCATAACACCCATCCATTCTTCCATGAACGAGCAAAACGAAAACCAGTCATGTTTTGTCATAACGGATTTATCGATGAAGAGATCATGCATGACGAGATGTACAGACCAGTCGGAAAAACAGATTCTGAAAAATTATTTTTCTCCCTACTAAGTGACCTTAAACGAGACAATTTAGTGAAAGCAATTCGTAAAAATTTCAAACGATATGAAAAGTTAACAGGAACCAACATCATTCTCGCGACGGAAGATCAATCCGTGATCGCGATTCGTAAAAATAAGTTCCCACAATATTACAAAATGCAGTTAGCGCAAACGGAAGATACCATCATTATCAGCTCGGAAGCACTGCAAAACATGCCATATGTAACATGGCAACCACTTGAGCAAGGCGATGTGATCCAAATAAAAAATAAAAAATTGAAACTTAAAATCCATGCTAAAAAGTTGCCAGAATCCAAATCAGTCCAAAAAGCAGCACAACATATTTATAATAGTCCTCCTTTGGAAGTACAAACATGAAAATACTACTCTATGCAAGTCCCTCCGATCCGTGGTCAGACAAAGCAGCAAAATGGCTCAAAAAGAACAAAGTTGAGTTTGAATACCTTGACGTGATGGATAACCATAAGTTATGGATCGAGGTTATCTCGAAGTCAAACCAATTAAGCACGCCTGTCTTTGACATCGACGGAAAAATTCTGGTTGGATTCGATGAAGCGCAACTTTCGGCTGTCCTTACCTGAAGAAACTTGTATCTTTCACACCTGATTTGAGAAGCGTGAATTTAAGGTTCTTCACTGTTTTGTAACCATAATCAAATTTCAAGAACATGGGACTACTAAATGATGCGCCATCACCTACATCTAACATACAAATTAATGTTGTGTCTTTCTTCCCAGCATGAAACTCGACCGTATTTTGTTCCTGCGTCTGGCCATCTGGAAAAAAACAGTCTAACTCCCGACTTCCTACAGTGGATTGAAGTAATGATAACGATTTGATATGGCCATCCCCTCTGTTACGAACACGCATCGTAAATTGCATCTGACCAGTATATCCAGCGAATACTTTCGTATCCATTTTTGTCACTGCAACCGGTGCACCTTGCCCGGAATACGAGTTAGATGAATCTTCAACACGACACCCACCATCATCGATATCTATCAGAGTAGAACCGACACATACAGTTGGCTCAAAGATGAAATGAGAAGAATATGTCAAAATCACGGAAGGTTTCGTTGGTGTGCGATCTTGTTTTGTCTGAATCGGTTTCACAAACCCTTCAACAAACAAATCTGCTCGTTCAGGCACAGGGCTAAATTCGCCAAGACCAGGTACTACCCTCCCTTCTTTTCCACGTAACGATTGACCTAACTCGTGTGTAGGATTATGAATATCAAGCAACCCACCATCAGCGTTAAGTTCAAGAATTGGATTACGAATTTCATACGCGGCAGTGTTTTCTACCACAATAGGGATAGTAAAATCATGTTCTTCATATAACGTCCAGGACGAATCAGTAAACCGCAACTCCATCTCGCCAACACCTTGCCGGTAATTTGTATCAAGACGATCAACACGATGTGAATCGCATGCTGTAAGAAGTAAGGAAAGAACCATAACTACAACAAGAAATCGAAATCTCATTCTGTATCCTCCGTTAGTTTCTCTTCCTTAATCTGAACTGCAAAAAATTTGTCTCGCACTTCGTAATCATAGCGTAACGTTCCAAAAAAGGTACGCTCCACATACGAGGAGGAAGACGTTAACTGATCACCAACAGTAGCACCACAACTATCTTTATAGATTAATCGTTGGACTTTAGACGAGGATTTTGGAACAATGTTATTGCCTAACTCGCATCCATCTGCAGTCGTAATACCTTCTGCATTAATTTCATACGAATGGATCCGCGTAATATTTCCTTGTCCAAGATTTTCAACAGAGACAGTTAACCTAACTCGATCATCTTTCACAATGAATGGATTCTCGTTAGATGTTCCAAGATTAAAATTGAGACGTGCAAATTCATGCGGTGCAGAGGACAGAATTGCATCTTTAGATGAGAATTGTGTACTACGCAAGGTGGACTCCCATTCCTTTTTCGCATCTTTCGATACAAAAAAGACTCGCGTTAATGATGCAGTTGTCTCCAAGTTGCGTAAGGTTGTCCTAAAATTAACATCATATTTACGTCCTTGCCTCACTTCCGTCAGTTGTTCCGAATTGAAAGTACATCGTACCGGTATTTCTTTCTTTTTATCATCAAAAGCGATGGAACCACCACCATATTCCATCGTTCCTTCAATTTTGATATTACTTTTTCGAACTGATTGTGTCAAGAAACAAGCCATTTCCAATTCGATAGGGTTCTGACGAGGATTTTCCATCTTGAAAACACCCGTAAATTCAGGCTTCTCCTCATCAAAAAGATTTATTTCCAATTCGTCAAACTTGGCTTTTGTCAAAATGTCAAAATTGGTTGACGCAGTCCCTTGCGCTGCACCTTTCTCTTCTTCACGCCTCTCTTTCTGCTGAAGAAGACATCGTCGTTTTCCAAGGTCATTATCTGGAAACTGGCCAAGCTCGATTAACTGTTCACACCTACTTTCATCTTCACTACTCTGCTGCCGTTCTTTGACGCAAGCGGGGACATTGGTAGGATCAGAAAAGATGCACGCAAGATTTGATTTCACTGGATTTTCACGATCCGGAATGACCTCCCGAAATCGTTGCTGCGCCTGCTCAAGTTCCTCCGCTCCAGGAAGCAGATCAATCGCCGAGGGACCTTCTTGACCCAAACCAGGTATCGCAGGACTAATAAACACAAATATGATGTATAAAAGACCTGCAAATTTAAGGAAACCAGCACCAAAACTTAACCAAGGATTCTCTATCTTGGGAAGAAGATATATGCCAAACAATGCCCACCATGGCATGAATAAAATAAGGTTTTCCATTGCTGGTGTGATGGCGAGACCAACTTCCCCAACTAACCATGGAATGAAGCCAATATCGAGAAACAAAAAAATGACTGGAAGAAGACCATATAACTCTGCTTTTAATGCACCTTCCTTGTTTTCAACAACAAGAAGTGGTGCAAAGAGAATAAACGAAAATGCCACCAGAAAATAGGCAATGAAAGGGAAATCATACCTTCCCCCCCATACAAAATACCATAAACAAAAGAACAGCATTGGTGCCAAAACCTGGATACGTTCAACTCCTTGACCATCCAACTTCTGTGCGAGTGCATAGCCCGAGAGAATAAAAAGAACAAAGGAAAGAAGAAGTGTCCCTGTAATTGAAACAAACGATATCCGCAAAAAATATTGTATAATACCTAGCGTAATGATAACAAGCGAGATTATTTGAAGAAACCCAACTTTCGCAAAACCACCGCCGATATATAATTGCTGCCTCTTACTCTGCCGTTTAGGTCCCTGTGAACTTTTTTGCTGACTTGCGTCTACCATAATCTACCTCTTTTAGAACTACAAATAAAGAAGGTATAAAAAGATTCCTACTGATCAATCAAATCGACAGTTAATTCTCGTATTTCCAACGTCCTACGAGGTTTGATTTTAATCGCGTTATTACCACGTACGATGTCATTACTTATATCGATTTGGTATGAGACTTCTTTTGTATCAAACGGCGTTATCCGTCCATTCAAGATAATATCACCACGCTTTCGCACTACAACATCCACAAATTCCATTGTCATACGAATCCGTTTCTCTTCATCACGAACGTCATTAAACTGTTCGACAGACAATTCAAAGTAATACGTCGGGAAATCAACTTCTTTCAAATCAGAGTCAATCGAGACATGTGATAATAAGTACGCTCCTTTGTCAGTTCTGAACACAATTTCATTTTCTCCTTGATGCACGATTTCAGGCGAAAATTCAATCGGAACACCTGCAAGCGCGCAATCAGGCACTGCATCATAAATAACATTCCCATTCACGGTAACTGATAATCTTCCAACTGTTTCAAAGATACACTCAGGTTGAAATGAAAGAACCATTTTTTCCAAATTCTTTTTTTCCGTCTCAGAAACTAAAAAGACGTTTCGACTGATTTGCGCATCCACGCTTGTCACATCTGCAACAACTTTGATATGTTGTGCTTCTAACTCATGCACTGCCCAGAATGCTGCACCAGAGGAAGAAACAGCAAACGTGATAACGTTATCCGTCGATAATAAATTCTTGGGCAGCCTGATTGGTTGAATATTGCCAACCCGCACTGGTGCGTTATAAATCTCTTCACCATTCAAAAGCAGAATCATTTCGCCTTCAATCGCTTCGACATTGAAGTTAAGAAGCACGTTCTCGGTATGTCTCAAGTCAGGGACGGTAAATCGAAAATCGGATGTTTCATCTGTGAAAACACCACGTTTCGCAAGTGCGATATTTTTCTCTGCCAACACCCTACTTTCTGTACTTGTAAAAATGTTAATGACAGGAAGCGGATGTTCAATCGTATCTTGTGCTAAGTAGTCAATCCTGCCAGGCGATTCCTCAAGTAATTCTTGAACGGTGGAGTTGATGGGACGTACATCGTCATCATCGCCGCTTGACGAAACTTCTTCACCTAGCAACTCTGCCCTATCTTGCGGTGGAAGTAAAATGACAAAGACGATAAGGAGTGCAGCAATAATTGCGAGAAGTACTGCAGCTCCCGCTGCTGGACCTTGCTGACCTCTTTTCGTAAACATGGAAGAATAGAATTATTTGGGATATATAAAGATATCGGGGAAGTGAAAAGAATTATTTTATATCTTCTTGGTTCACTATCTCTCTGAGTTTTTGTTTCAAGGAAGGAAGATCATATACAATCACCGACCAAATCCGCTCTAGATTAAGACCAAAATAATGATGAATCAGTTTGTCCCGAAATCCTATAATTGGTGCCCAGTTGATCATAGGATATTTTGTGCGAAAAGAGTTTGATAAATTTTTAGCTGCTTCACCAACAATTTCAAATTCTCTGATGATTGCACTCTGCCGTAATCTGCTCCTACAAAACTTCTCTTTCGTCAAATTTTTCGAAAATTTCTCAATATTAGTAAGACTTTCAACCATATGTTTCACAAATATGAGATTGTCCTTCATAATATCCTCACTTCTTCTTGCAAAATCCGTTCTCGAAGTAAATGATTGATTTCATTGTATTCAACTAAGTCCACTTTTGTCCCAAGCTTTCTCTCTAATGTTTGTTGCAACTCAATCACCCCGAGCAAACTTAGTTTAGGATTATTAATTTTCACAAGCATATCAATATCACTTTTCTTTGTGGGTTTACCTGTAGCATAGGAGCCAAAGATTCCTGCTTTCACTACTTTATTCCTTTTCAAGATAGGGATTGAAAGTCTTGCTATTCGTTGAATTTCCTTCGATTTCGTCATAGTTTGTGAAGATTTTAGAGATATATAAAGATATCGGGGAAGGGTACGTACTAAGTAGAGTGGGTGAGCAGCGCCAATTGAGGGCCATTTTTCGAATGTAATGAGAAAAATCTAAAGGCCCGTGCCCTGCTCACCACGTTGTAGACCTAAATACGTACAGAGAACACACACTTTTTTATACAACCCCTTATTCTAAGACAACATGGACATACTCAAGAAGAATTATCGTACTGGCATCGTGAAACTCATTATTAACGATCAAGATGATTTATGGTATTTAAGCCACATTATTGACCCCGGCGACATTCTGACAGGTAAAACCACGCGTAAAATTCGTATCGGCGACGGCGATAACGCGAAGGTAACGAAGAAAACAATGACCTTAACCATTGAAGCCGAAACGATCGATTTTGGAACTGCAGGTGACACATTGCGAATTAACGGACTTGTCAAGGAAGGACCAGAAGATGTCCCACGAGATAGTTACCATACCATCACGTTAGAGGAAGGTAGTGAATGCACATTACAAAAAGTGTCATGGCTCTCATACCAGAAACAAAAGTTAGAAGATAGCGCAGAGAAGAAATTTACGTACCTCCTTTGTCTATTTGATAGGGAAGATGCCATTTTCGCCGTAACAAAAAAATATGGATTCGAGATTCTTACAAAGATAAAAGGAGAAGTACAAAAAAAAGATAAGAAACAACAAATTACAAAAGATTTTCAAGTAGAAATTCTAAAAGGATTAGAAACATATGCAACACGTCTCAATCCGCAACATATCATTCTTGCCTCACCTGCATTTTATAAAGAAGATGTCGCGAAACGTATTATTGATCCTGTTGTGAAAAAGAAATTAGTACTTGCAACATGTAATACAATTGATCAAACAGGATTGTATGAAGTCATGAAACGTCCCGAGTTAGCAGTTGTGCTTAAAGATAGCCGAGCGCGGCAAGAGCAAGAGGTTGTTGATGAATTATTAAAAGAAATTCATAAAGTAGGTCTTGCGGCATACGGGATGGAACACACAAAAATTGCTGTTGGTGCAGGTGCAGTACACACGTTACTTGTGACAGATTCACTGGTATTTAAATCAAGGGAAGATGGAACATACGAAGAATTGGATGCAATGATGAAAAAAATTGATTCATTACAAGGAACAATTCATATCATTTCTGCTGATCATGACGGCGGTCAAAAGCTGCAAGGCGTTGGCGGAATTGGTGCACTTCTTCGATATAAATTGGAATGGAATTAATCCTTTTATCGACGAGAAAAAGAGATAAGAACCATTCTGAAAATAACTACTGAACCGTCATGTTGCAAAACCACAACCTTTTAATAGTAGNCNCGTTTACTGATAACTAAGTAACAAAAANANTTGCTACTTACAATTTACCAAAAAAGGAGGGGTTTGGAAAAATGATAGTGAAAGATGAATTATTGGGGACGTTACGACGACATTTCGATTTAAATTTATACGAAGTTAAATTATGGACTGCATTACTTAGTCGTGGTGTTTCAACAGCGGGAGAACTCTCGGACATTGCAGATGTTCCACGATCACGAAGTTACGACGTTCTTGAAAGTTTAGAAAAAAAAGGATTCGTAGTAATGAAACTGGGAAAACCAATTAAGTATATCGCAATTCCACCAACGGAAGTTGTTGATAGAGTTAGGAAAAACATGAACGTGCAAGCGGCAGAAAAAGTAAAACGGTTAGAAAGTGTGAAAGGCTCTCCTTTAATGAACGAGTTAAACACATTACATACGCAAGGTATCGCGTTAGTCGATCCAGCAGAAATGAGCGGATGTTTACGTGGACGTAATAATGTGTATAACCATCTTGACTTATTAATTAAAGATGCAAAAAAATCAGTGAACATCATGACTTCCGATACAGGATTCATGCGGAAAGCGGAAGGTCTTCGTCCAACACTTGAGAAAGCGAAGAAACGAGGCGTGTCAATTCGAATATCTGCGCCAATCACCAAACAAAATAAGAAAATCGCAGATAGTTTGAAAGGTGTCGCGCAAATTAAACATAACGAGAAGATTCGTTCACGGTTCGTGACAGTTGATTCGAAAGACATGGTTTTCATGACGTTAGATGATAAAGAGGTACATCCTTCATATGATCTAGGTGTCTGGGTGAAAACACCATACTTCACAACAGCAATGGATCATATGTTTGACTCGCATTGGAAAGGTAAATAGTTTTTTATCTTTATTTTTTTCTTCTTACTGTTTGATTCTACAATCGTTCAGTTAAAGAAAATCATTATCCCAATTATAAATAGTAGGGATTTCTGTTCATTTGATTTAAAGACAGCTTCTACTCCTACTTTAAACATTGAAAAGGATATCGCAAGAAAAAGGAAATAAAAAAAAGTTAAAAATTAACAACTCACGCACTCGCCACAAGGGTTATTCTCACCACCACATCCAGCAGGACACGGGTAGTACGCACACTTACCATCATCAGCCAATGGATCTACGCCAGGTTGGCCGCCAGGACCTTGTGGGATACCACCTTCTCCGCCACGGTCGGGAACAGGCCCGTCTCTTGGCGTCACGATTGGATCCCCACCATTACCAGGACATTCTACATCAAATCCTTTCGAGAAATCCCACTCGGGACTTGCAACTGCTTCGATATTAGATTTAGCTTGTAATCGATCAACTCTCACTTTACTTGCTGCAAAAGCCCTCTTGTAATTAATTTTCCCTAACGCTGATGCTTGTCCTGCTAACGCCGCTGAATCTTCCGATTCACCTGCTTCGACAACCGCATCTAATTGCTCATCACTTAACCCTTCCATCTCTGATTCAAGCCCGTCAAGTGACGGCTCTTCCGCTTGTGAACATCCAACGAGTAAAACAACACACAAGACAGAAAGTAATAGTAACATTATTTTTTTCATCATAGACACCTCATTTTGTTTTTGTAATACACCAAGAAGTGTACCTGAGTATAAATAGTTTCCGGTGTCGTAAGCACCGTCTTAGAGACAATAGATGTGTCGCACAATAGACCTTTTTCTTTTTTTCTCTATTAGTTCTGATCTTGCCCTTTTAGAAGAGCAGATTTTATAAATAACCCCCCATTCTGAACACGCATGAATATGCAGGATTTAATCGCGAAATTACATCCGCTTGAGCGGCAAGTGATACCTCATTTAGCACTCAAAACACTGCCAGAAATAGGTAAAGCGGCAGGGATGAAAGATATTGAAGTAATTCGCGCATTTCAATGGTTGGAAAATAAAGACGTGCTGTCTATTACAACTGAGAAAATCACGCTCATTTCACTAGACAAAAACGGAAAAATCTACAAAGAACACAGATTACCTGAAAAAATCTTTCTATCTGTTCTTGATGATTCCTTTAAAGGCCTTAACGTTATCACAAAAAAATCAAAATTAAGCAGGGAAGAGGTTAATGCATGTATTGGTCTACTCAAACGACAAAAGGCAATTGACACACAGAAAGGAGAGTTTTTAGAAGTCAAAATTACAGCAGAAGGAAAAGCGTTATTAGAAAAAACATCACCAG
>NZBO01000029.1 GCA_002686315.1 archaeon
ATGCATCTTCTCGCTTCATTCGAAGCGGTGAAGATTTAAGTAAAATCTTGGCAATAGGTGATTTTGCAGTCGTCCAAATTACGAAGGTAACATCACAAAATCTTATTGATTTAAGTATGAAAGAACCAGGTCTTCGAAAAGTGGAAGGCGGTCGAATCATCAGAATTAATCCGCAAAAAGTGCCTCGTGTTATCGGGAAGAAAGGAAGTATGATTGGTATCTTAAAAGATAAAACAGGATGTCAAATCACTGTTGGCCAGAACGGCTATGTCTGGATTAAAGGTACATCGCCTGAGAACGAATTGAAAGCAGAAAATGCAATTAAAGAAATCGAGCGGCGAAGTCATGAAGAAGGATTAACCCAAAAAATGGAAACATTTCTAGGAGGTGCTGCATAATGGCATATACAGAACGAGCAGATGGACGAAAAGTGGGAGAACTACGTCCAATGGAAGTCAAAGCAGGCGTGGTTCCTTCAGCAGACGGTTCCGCATCATTTAAGATTGGGAAAACGTGGGCAATCGCGGCAGTACGAGGGCCGAGAGAACTCTTCCCACGATTTTTACAAAATCCAAAGAAGGGTCTTCTACGATGTCATTACACAATGATGCCGTTCTCCGGTTCAGGAGAGAGAATACGCCCGGGTAACAGTAGACGGTCGCAAGAAATCTCCATGGTAATGCAAAAAGCATTAGAACCAGTGGTTGATTTATCTGCATTTCCAAACGCTGTTGTCGATATCTTTATCGAGTTACCACAAACAGATGCAGGAACACGATGCGCAGCCATTTCAGCAGCGTCCATCGCACTTGCGGATGCTGGTATTCCAATGAAAGATATGATTTCGTCTGTAGCAGTTGGTCAAGTTGATGGTCTTGTGTGTGCAGATTTAACGTACAATGAAGAAGCAATCGATGCACCTGTAAGCGACATTCCCATTGCAATGTTGCATAACACGAAAGAAATAACATTACTGCAGATGGATGGTGAAATTACCAAAGATGATTTGATGAAAGCACTTGAACTTGGAAAAGGCGCAGCAGATCTTGTCTATGCGGAGCAGATGAAAGCACTGCAAGCTCGGTTTAAGGAGGTGTCACAATGATAGTAAACACGCAAACAATCAAAAAACTTGCAGCGCAAGGAAAACGGCTTGATGGACGAGGATTAACGGAATTCCGTGGTCCAATTACCATTGAGACAGACATTTCATGGACAGCTGAAGGTTCTGCGAAAGTTACCATCGGCGATACAGTTGTACTTGCTGGAGTTAAAATGTCACTTGAGAAACCGTATAACGATACACCTGATCAAGGTGGTATCATGATTAACGCGGAATTAACACCAATGTCATCTTCACAGTATGAACGTGGTCCACCAGGCATTAAAGCTATCGAGTTATCTCGTGTAACAGACAGAGGTATTCGAGAGGCGAAGGCTATCGACATGAAAAAGTTGTGCGTAACACCTGGCGAGAAAGCATGGTTCGTGATTATTGATATTGTCACGATAAATGATGCAGGAAACTTGTTTGATGCAGCTGGTGTTGCAGTTCTTGCAGCGCTTAAAAATGCACGATTTCCAACGGTAGATGCAGAAACTGGCGCGATTGATTACAAGAAAAAGACAGATCAAAAGTTACCTTTATTAAAGGAACCGTTATCTGTGACAGTGTACAAAATCAATGGCGCACTTGTGTTAGACTTAACAACAGAAGAAGAACAAGTCTACGAGGCACGGTTAACTGTTGCATCGGATAGTAATGGTATCATTTCCGCAATGCAAAAGGGCGGCGAAGGTCCTCTTAGTTTGGAGGAAATCGAGAAAATGGTCACGTTATCGATGGAAAAAGCGAGTTTTCTTCGAGGAGAACTCGATAAGAGTGTACAATAATGACAGACGACGAAATTCAATACACAAAATACGAGAAAGCACGTATGATTGGCTCACGAGCACTGCAACTTAGCATGGGCGCACCGTTCTTACTTAAGTTAAGTACGGAAGAACTTGAAGCGTTAAAATACGATTCAATCGAGTTAGCGTTACGTGAGTTTGATGAAGGTGTCTTACCAATTACCGTGAAACGGCCGAATCAGGCTGCATGATTTTTTCTTTTTTACTTTTTCTTTGATACAATGGATCTGAAAAAAAAGTTAGTTGTTACGGGAGTAGGAATTGTAGCTGGTGCGGTACTATTGGCGCAATCATGTAATTCGTCAGATTATATGGTTAGGAAATATGTTGATACGCCACCGCACGTTAGCGAGTATGATGCTACTGTGCAAGAACCAGCGAGAGAATCGCAATTAGCTCGTTCCTTGGAAAGTTCCGATGTAGGGTTACCTTCTTTTGAAGGAGATGATTTGTATGAAACACGTTTCGAATTAGCAGATGAGTGTGTTGGGAAATTGGATTTTCAAACTTTATGCAGAATCTATGATGTGCTGAAACAAAATGGGTCGAAGCGAGTTGAAAAATTTGTAGGATACCGTTCTTCTCGAGGAGAGGCATGGGTTATTGACCAAGAAGATCTTAATAGGTTAGCGTGGGTTTTGAGGAGGGAGTATATGGTTCATTCAGCGAAAATTGTGGATGTAGGGCAAGCACCTTGCTCGGATCAGCCTCAAAGTTCATTCGGTCAATTAGCACACGCGTTGTATCTATATCGTCGAGATAATGATAGTTATCTTGGGCAAGTTATTGGTTTTGAGAAACATCAATTAGGGAAAATAGTTGCCTGTGTGGAGAAAACGAGTGCGTCATTAGCAAATCGTTTAGAGAGAGAAATCGTTCCAACTTCAACATTGTCTCAACAAGAGTATTCAGCACGTGCACGTCAATTAGATATGGCACTAGGAGAAGTTACAAGACTTCAGGATTCAACTCGTCCTGAAGATGTGAAAGCATCCGAAGGTCTTAAGGCGGAGCGTCACAATCTTCTCATTAATCTTGCGAGCGTTGCGAGTGATGATGTTGGATTTGACATATTACAGCGTCACGATATAAAAGGATACCATACACTCAGAGAATTTAATCGGCGATCTGAGGATATTGATGGACAAAGATCCCTTTTAGAATATATAGAAGGACAAAAAGAAAATATTGATTTTGCACGTCATATGGCGGGTATATTGCAGTTTTTAGATGTACGAACAGAAAATGAAAATGTGCGACAACGAGCACAAGAGTTACGTAGGGAGATATTATTACGAAAATAAGGTTTTTAAAGTAACGAGGTATTTAAGGAGAAATGAACAATACAATAACACAACAACATCTGGACAAGTATTTCAGGATAACAGGAGAAGCGTTAGATAAAGCCAAAAACGCGTTTAATCCAGACAAGCAAGCACAAGCGGAAGACTTCTTTGACATGGCATCCCGATACTACTCGGATGCGCGTTTCTTTCTTGATAAAAAGCAAGACATGGTCCTAGCATTTGCAGCACTTAATTATGCCCATGGATGGCTTGATGCAGGTGCACGAAGTGGCGTGTTTTTAGTCACTGATTCACGCTTATTTACGGTAGATTGAGATTAGATACTACTCTGGAGTACTAAAATAATAGGAAGATTTATAAAGGAATGACGGTATCATAGAAGTATCACAATTATGAGGGATTGGGTGTTGGATGTATGCGGAGGAGCATTAACAATGATTGTTCAAAAAGATTTTTTAAACAAACTCAAGGACTTTGGTCTTAACTCATATGAAAGTAAATTATGGATCGCCTTATTAAGCCGTGGTGTCTCTACAGCAGGTGAATTATCTGATATCTCCAACGTGCCACGATCACGAGCGTACGATGTTCTTGAATCGCTTGAAAAGAAAGGATTTATCATTGTGAAAGTGGGGAAACCAATCAAATATTTAGCCGTACCTCCAAGTGAAGTGGTGGAACGTGTGAAAAAGAAAGTGCTTGAAGAAGCAACGCAACGTAACAAAATTTTATCAGATTTGAAAGAATCTGAAACGTTAACTGAATTAAATACGCTTCATACTGAAGGGGTTAAATTAGTTGATCCAACCGACAGATCTGGTTCGTTTCGTGGCCGAGATAAGGTGTATGAACATCTTGCAACCATGATCAAAAATGCGAAAGAATCAATCACGTTAATGACATCAAAAAATGGTGTTGATCGAAAACACGATTTCTTATCAAATCATTTGAAGAAAGCAGCAAAAAATGGTATCAAAATTACGATGTCCGTACCTTCCAATGCAGCTAAAAAAACTGTAGAAGCATTATCGGCATTCGCAGATGTGCAGACGCATAAAGGCGAGCAAGCTCGGTTCTGTATTGTTGATGGAAAAGAAATCTTATTATTCCTGACAGATGATATGAACGTGCATAAGAGTTACGATAGTGCAGTTTGGGTTGACGCACCACATTTCGTAAACTATTTCCATGGCCTTGTGAGCAAAGGTATGAAATAGGATTTATTCATTTTTTTGTTACTATATTCTTTCTTTATCCAAACTATTATAAACAAATGTTCTCTTTATATCACATGAAACAAGTAATCTTAGTTCGGCAGGATTTGAAACTTCCTAAAGGAAAATTAGCAGCGCAGGCAGCGCATGCATCCGTTGAAGCAGTTCTTAAGTCAGATTCAGATATAGTTAAGAAATGGCGTGCTGAAGGAATGGCCAAAATTGTGCTTAAAGTGAAGGATGAGAAAGAGCTCATAAAGTACTTCCAAACAGCGAAAGATGAGGGCCTGACAGCCTCTTTGATAACAGATGCAGGCAGAACAGTTATCGCACCAGGAACAAAGACCTGTGTAGGAATAGGACCTGCAGAGGATGAGGAGATTGATGCTATCACATCAGAGCTTAGTTTGCTCTAAAACGACTTCTTTATAGCCAAAACACTTATAAATAACCTCCAATCCAACGCTACTATGAAGATCCCAAAGACCATGAAACGGTTATGCAAGTTTTGTAAGAAGCATACGCAGCAAAAGGTTGCGCAGAATAAGAAACGGACTGCATCTTCGTTAAGTAAAGGATCTAAATATCGTGCTCGATTACGAGGAGAAGCACGTGGTATCGGAGGTCATGGAAGATATTCCAAACCAGCGGTCACGAAGTTTAAACGTTCTGGCGCGAAAAGTACGAAGAAAACAGATCTTCGCTACACCTGTAGTGTCTGTAAAAAAATGTCAACGCAAGCATCTGGTATCAGAGCGAAACGTGTGGAGTTTATCTAATGGCAAAAAGCAATTTTATCAAAGTTCGATGTGTCGGATGTAAGAACGAGCAAATTATTTTTAGTAACGCAAGTAATGTTGTAACATGCCTTGTCTGTAACGCGGAGATGGCACGCCCTACTGGCGGAAAATCTGAGATTGTCGCACGTGTTCTTGAAGTGTTAGAATAAATCTTATTTTATAGAAGACTTTTTAAATGACCTCTATTCCTGATAGAATATGCTCTATAAATTACATGGATACCCGGAAGAAGATGAGATAGTACTCTGTAAAGTCACGAAGATTTATCCGAATTCTGTGTTTGTTGACTTGGTGGAATACGATCGTAAATCAGGTATCATCCATATCTCAGAGGTCTCTCCTGGGCGTATCCGAAATTTACGTGATTATGTCTCTGTAGGCCGGCAAATTGTGTGTAAAATTCTTCGTATTAACAGAGAGCGAGGTCACATTGATCTCTCGTTACGGCGTGTGAATTCAAATCAACGGCGTGAGAAATTGGATGAAATTAAGCAGGAACTTAAATCAGAGCAATTACTGAAAAATCTTGCAAAGAAGCTCAAAATTCCGTTCGAAAAACTCTATAAAGATGTTACGAATAAAGTGTTTAAAGAGTATTCTCATCTTCATTTATGCTTCAAAGATGTGGTGTCAGATGATATTGATTTAGTGAAGTTAGGTCTTCCTCAAAATATTGCAACGGAAATACGAGATGCTGTCATCGATAAGTTTAAACCAAAGAAAATTTCAATCGAAGCAGAACTACAATTACAAACATATGCGCCGGCAGGCGTTGCGAAAATCACCAAAACGCTCGCAGCGGTGCAAGATGTCTCAAAGACAATTACATTAGCATATCTTGGTGCAGGACGCTATAAATTACGTATAGAAGATTTTGAGTTCAAACCTGCAGAGAAAAATTTGAAGAAAGTCCAGGAAATCTTGGACAAATTTAATGATAAAGTTTCCACGAGTTCCCTTAGCCGGGAAAAAGGTGAGTAGATGAAACATATTCATAAATGCACTCTTTGTTCTACGTATACTATGAAAGAAACTTGTTCTTGCGGTGGGAAGACAGTGCAACCAAAACCGCCTAAATTCTCCCCTGAAGATAAGTATGGGAAGTATAGACGTCAAGTGAAAAAAGAAGAATTGAAAGAAAAAGGGTTGTATTAATTTACCGTAAATTCAAACTTAGCACATCCCCATTTGCAGAGATACCACGAGCTTCTCCTTCTAAGACGAATGCGTCACTACTCCCTTCTGTGATATCAACATCACCTTTAAAGTAATAGATGCCCATACTATCATCTTCAAGAGTGTATGATAACTTATCAGTTACTTTCAACGATCCACTTCCTTGTGGTAATTGAAGGTTATTTAACACGATTTCTTTAATGTGAAGCGCGTTAAAGTCAAGATCACGAAGAGAGATTTTCATCTCTTTCCCTGAATGGAGGCCCACTCCATTAACATCAATTTGTCTTGCGGTACCATCAAGTGAGAACTCTGCGTGTTTTGCAACATGAATGTTTCCTTTGAACTCGCGAACCTCAAGTTTGATTTCTTGCAAATCTGTTAATTCTAACCTATCTTCATTCACGTTAATACTTGTTGAGACACCTGCATCTGCGGTAAATTCAAGAACGATACTTTCAATATCTTTCGCATTGACAATATTCATTTCGGGAATTTGACTAAATGTTAACCCTAAATTGACATCTTTGCCTCCTTTATCAACTTCGTTTTTAAATACCGTTTCAACTGCTTTGTTCGCACCTGTTGGTACTGCTGCTCCGGTTGTTGTGAGTGGTGCGATAATCGGGATTTTTCCGTTTTCACCTGTAATGGCACCTGTGAAACTAAAATTATCATCATTTATGAGAAGCAAGATAACGATTGCGCCAATAACGACTGTTGCAATAACAATATATAATTTTGCGCTATGGGGGATGTGGTGAGTTCCTGGAGTACCTGTCATATGTATTACCTCTTTATACTTCTTGGGATACAATATCGTTTAATAAAGTTTTTGGTATGGTGAGGTAGATGTTACGCTCTTGTTATTGTAATGTAGTTTCCATTTTTCCCCACAAGCTTTATAAATCACCCCTCTAAATACATTATATCAAGGGATATGTTGGTTGTAAAACGAACATATACTGGAGATGATAATAAACTCATTCTCCAAGAGGAATATATAAAATGGCTAGAATGCATAGTAGAGATAAAGGAAAATCAGGTTCAAGTAAACCGATTAAAGCAATCCCAAGTTGGGCTCCCTACAAGGGAAAAGAAGTTGAAAAATTAATTATCAAATATGGAAAGGAAGGGAAAAGTGCAAGTGAAATAGGTACTCTACTTCGAGATAAATACGGTATTAATAGTGTGAAAGCAGTTACCAAGAAGAAAGTAACCACCATTTTACGTGAAAACAAGTTAGCATCTGAGTTACCTGAAGATCTGCTTGCGTTAATTCGAAAATTGGTTGCAGTGAAGGCACATTTCGAAAAAAATCGGCAAGATATGACATGTAAGCATGGTGTTGAATTAACAAGCTCGAAGGTACGTCGGTTAGTGAAATACTACCAGAAA
>NZBO01000030.1 GCA_002686315.1 archaeon
GCAAATGACAACCTCCATTAGTTGTGCAAACCGATGTACGTTCTGCTGGCGAGGGTATAAAGCACCCGTAAGCAAGGAATGGAAATGGGAAACGGATGATCCTGAAATGATCCATGAAGGTGCATTGAAAGCACATCACAAATTGCTTGTTGGATTTAAGGGAAGTAAGACCGCGAACCAGAACGTCTATGAGAAGTCCAAAAAAGTCAAACATGTTGCATTATCACTCACAGGCGAACCAATCTTTTATCCGAAAATGAATGAGTCCATTCGATTGTTTAACAGAGATGGTATTTCCACATTCTTAGTCACAAACGGCCAATATCCACAGCAGATTAACGATTTGGAACCAATCACGCAACTCTACATTTCAATAGACGCACCAACGCAACAGTTATTGAAAGATGTTGACGTGCCCTTATTTACAGATTATTGGGAACGATTAAATTTGTCATTAGATTATCTCGCAAAGAAAAAAGAACGAACCTGTGTTCGGTTAACAATTATTAAAAGTATCAACGACGTGTTTGTGGAAAAGTATGCCGATTTAATTCATCGCGGCGATTCGGATTTTATCGAGGTAAAGGCCTACATGCACGTTGGTCAGTCACAACTTAGATTGAAACGAGAGAACATGCCTTTGCATGAAGAAGTGGTGATCTTCTCCAAAAAATTAGCGGAACATTTGCCTGGGTATGAAATCGTGTCAGAGCATATTTCTTCACGTGTTGTGATGTTTGCAAAAAAACAGTTCAAGCAAGATGGTGTCTGGAAAACATGGATCGATTTTCCAAAGTGGGACCAGTTAATGAAATCAGGTGAAGAGTTTAATTCAATGTCATACTGTGTTCGAACACCGCAAACTGGTTTAAGTGGTAAAGGAACGATTGATAACGCACCGGCACATGTACAAGAACGACTTAGAAAAGAACATCCGTTGTTTGTGAGTGAAGAGACGGAAGAGTTATCGTTTTATGTTGAAGAGTGATCATATATTTTTAGGTTGCCATTTATAGACAACATCATGGTGATCAAAATAATGAACTGTCACTAATTCTTCCTGATGATCAATCGTAAACACTAAAACAAAACTTCTATCAATATGCACCCTATTGAAACCATGTAGAGGTTTTCGTAAAAATTTATATCCATACGGATCTTTTTGAATTTCAGTTACTTTTTTATAAATTATTTTTAATTGAGTCTGGTTTTTCTTTGATAATTTGAAAAATATCTTATCTGCTTCTGGCATGACTTTTAATCGATACATTACAATTTAACTCCATATCTCTTTGCAAAATCATCCACCTCAATTGCTTTTTGTTTCTTAATCAAAGCCATCTTTGCTATAAATTCAGGCCGTAACTCTGGCTCATTCTCGAATTCAACAAACTCAGAAACAACAAATTGAATTGCCTCAGCCTTATCTTTAAGGTCATATTTAGCTTTAACAACATTTAATACTCTATTTGTGTTTTTATCCAGTTCAACAAGGGCTTGTACCATGATTATCACCTAAGTCTAAATTAGTTTAACTTATATTTAAATATATCGCTCCAATTCACAACATTCTTAAACCTATTCTATCTCACAAAAACATGTTCATTGGTATTACAGGAAGATATGCAGCAGGCAAAGATACTGTTGCGAAATTGTTGGAAGAACAAGGATACATTCACATTTCATTATCTGATTTAATTCGAGAGCAGATGCGTTTTGAAGGCATTGAATTAACGCGAGATAATATCATTGCAACAGGTGATAGATTGAGGAGAGAAGAAGGCTTTGCTGTATTAGCGAAACGAGCAATTTCAAAAATAGAAGATGGAAAAAAGTATGTGTTTTCATCTATTCGAAATCCTGCAGAGGTTGAAATGTTAAGAACATTACCTGGATTCAAATTTGTAAACGTCATCGCACCAATAAAGAGTAGATTAGCAAGATTACAGTCGAGAAATCGTGAACAAGACCCATTCACGTTAGAAGATCTCCAAACAAAAGAAGGACTCGAAACAACGAATGATCCGAGTAGAAATCAATTACATAAAGTTGAGAAGATGGCTGATGTTGTTATTGAGAATGCGAAAGGTATTGAAGAGTTGAAAGAAAAAGTGTTACGTCTGTAACGCATCTTGTCGTTGCTTAATTTGATGTTTTAACGCAACAGCACCATTTAATGCTTGAGTATAATCGCCTTTGTTTTCCCTGCTAATTATTTCATGAGAACGACGTGCAGCGAGCGTAAGATATAACTGATCTAACGCCAATGATCTTCCAAGCATGCTTGTTTCATCTAAATATACCCTTGCCTCTTGCCCAGCTACATCAATACGCGGATCCATTTCACATAAATCATCCACTGATCGATTCCCTCGAGCGACTCGGAATTTAAATGCTTCAATTAAACCATGAGCGTAGTCATGCGCTTGCGAAACTGTTTCATACTGTAATCCGCAATTAAGTGTAATAGGTATTTTTTCCATAATGACGCGTAAAGGGGACTATATATAAAGATTATCCTCAAAAAGACTACCAATTCTTCTTAAAATATTTCGCAGGTTTCGGACCAATCTGTCCTTGGTAATTCGAGCCGATACCTTGGCCATAAATAATGTCTGGTTTCTGACTCCAGAAAAAATCAAGCTTCGAAATAGGCATCCCATCTTCTAACAACATCGACGACACTTCATCTGATCTAACTTCAAACACTAGGTCACCCTGAAACCCGTTATCGATAAATCCTGCGAAATGTAACGGACCAGCTAAGCCCACATCGCTATATGCTTTCACCTCGCAACTAAGATGTGGGGGAATACTAAGTACTTCCTTCGATGCAAATAAATAATGTTCGCCTTTAATAATACGGATCGGCATGTCATCTTTCAAGATTGGTTCAAAGTAATGTTCCACTTCATGCTCTCCTATTTTTTGAAGATCGATTGGATTTGGGTTATGCCTCGCTCGCAAACCAACGATCCCTTTCTCATTTCTCCCGGAGACGTCAAGATGAATCTGTAATCCATCAGTCACAATTGCATCTGCAACAGAGAGTGAACTATTATTACCAGGATGATGTAGCAGAGGCGTTTTCGCAAACTCTTGCATAATCTCGGAAGGATGTAACTGCGAATCATAACCTGTAAAAAACCGTAATTGGTTGATCGCAATACCGGGATAAATAATTAAATTAAATGCTAATGGCTGTACAAGTAACCATAACCGTAGTTCCTCATTTTCTTTGTAATGGCTGTTTACCTCGTTAAAACTGGGATTATAATCAGTAAGCATCCGTGCATTCAAAAATAACCTGCCAAAACTACTTTTGTTTGACGATTTGATGTACTCTCCTTCTTTCACAATAACACGTTCACGCAGTGGAAAAAGATAGGTGAATCCTTTCTTAATCTCAAACCCATTGGTGATATCAACTTTATGCCGCTTCCGCTCTCCCATTTGCAATAACGTTTTGTAAATACTTTGATTTTTCTGTGGGCGAAAGACACCTTCCGACTCCGTGTCAAGAATGTAACATTCACTCCCAATCGTTGCATCGAATGATGCAGGTTGAATTTGTGCATCTGCTATGTTCGTGCCAACTAACCTGCCTGTTTGAATAAGCTGCCTAATTTCATGTGACGCTAAACATCTCCCTCGTTCCATGTGTAATGATGGTTGGAATTGGTTTAAATAGATTTAGATTGTGGAATGACTAAAAGCACTTTCTCCCTACTCTTCAATCCAGATTTTATCAACACTTTACGATTGAATTTCTTCTTAAAAAATGTAATTATTTGCATATTCGCTTTATTCTTTTCTGGCACTGCTTTCAAATAAAGTTTTAATCTGTTATCATCAACCAACTCAGTTCGAGATGAATTAGGAATAACTTTTATCCTTACTTTATCGTCAATGATATAGTCTGCAATATCCATATTACAGAATTAAATAGCACAGGATTATAAATCATGTGAAAACTACGCATTCTAGCAACAATAAGTTTTAAAAGTCTCCCTTCCAGAAATATCGCAGGGTGCATGATTACATTTGTTTTCGTGAGCAGGGCACGGCGCCCGAGATTTGTTCCCTATGGTCACAAATGCGCCTCCATTGGCGCTGCTCACGGTTGATATTGTTCATGTACTGAGGGGGAAATGGTTGACACTATCAAGATAACGCTGGAGACCCTGTATGACATCTTACGAAACGAAAAGAAACGAGAAGATTTACAGGAGTTGGAGAGGACTTTCTTTGTTGATGTAGTGTGTTATCTTCGTGAAAAGAAATCACTTCTTGATCAAAACAAAAAGACAGACAACGTCTTTGCGATGGGCGAGCAGGATAAAATTGAGTACGAAATTCGAAGTATCAAACGTATTTTGAAAGAAATTTATGAAAAACGGGAGAAAAAAATTATCGAGATCGCACTTAATAGGAGTAGAACACGCTCTGATATCATTGACACCTCTTCCATGCTTCCTGAAGAAAAAGAGTTCTATGATTACATTTTACGAACCTTAGATGTCTACCGACATGGTGTGCTTTTGAGTTTATATAAAGCAGAATTACCTATTATCGATGCAAGTTTCGTGGTACAAAAACCAGGAACAAGTGTAGTGCCAAAACCTGCCCATACAAAAACGCCAGAAGTTACAGAACAACAAGAGGAAGAAACTATCATAGATTTATCCAAAATCAAATTCTTACATCCAACACCATCTTTCGTGTGGAAAGATCAGAAAGTCTACGGTCCATTCGATGCAGGTGACGTGACAGAAATCTTCCCTGAAGTTGCCGCATTATTGGTACGAAAAGGAAGAGCGGAAGAAGTTAGTTAGAAGGAATGATGGTTCTATCTGGTCCCGTTTGCAGCACATATCCTTTCTCTGTTTTATGTAAGACACCTTGCAAGAATTCATGTGCATGTTTTGTTGAAGTCATTCCAGTTCCAAGATGTAATGTCTTTGCTAAATTAGCGCTCGCTTGTTCAAGAGAATTTCCACGAACAAGATACTGNCTCCCTTGCTCATTTTCTGTTAATGTAATTCCTTTTTTTCGTCGTAATCCGTCTGCTGCAACGATCCGTGTGAGGTACCCAGTTACCTTCTCTTGTTGTTCTGGTCCAATCATCTGGCCACGTAACACATCATTTGCATACCGTGTTGAATCACGAATGGTACTTAATTTCATTTGACGTGTCACCTTTGCTGCTAATCCATATGTTTCTTTAATTCTCGCACCAGTTGATTTGTTGAAAACACGTCCCATTTGCACCGCAGTTCTGCTTGATGCGTTATATGCTTTCTCGACAGCTTCCCTATAATGAAATGCCATTTCAAGGATACTTCCTGACGTGTACAACCTATCTTGTAAATCAGCTGCTTTTGCAACTTCTTCTGCATACTCTGCAACAAGTGGTGCGAGTTCTTGTTGCCGTGATGTTACTTCTTTTAGTAAGTCTTTAGTCTCAATTGTTGTTTTCTGTGCTGCTTTCGCTTCTTCATGCTGTGTTGTAGCAATACGTAACGTTTCAGGCATGCTGTGTGTGTTATCATTCATTGCATCACTACCTTGCAGAACATGCGTCATAATTTCGTCTGCGTACTCTGCAGTTCGAGTTGCATACCATGCTGCCAATCCAACAATTGTACTTGTAACTAAAGCTGCCGCGATCGTTGTCCCAACTGCTTTCCTCTCTGCTCTGTTAAGTCGTTCTTCCAACGCATCAACACGCCCTTGCGCTAATGCATTTGCAGTAACTTCTTCTCTGTCAACATCGTTCATAAATATATCAGGAGCAGTATCAGTAATTTTCATATCTGAGGTATACACAACTCGATTGAATGTTTTATTCCTTGTATCTACCAAAATAGCAAGCGGAACTTGACCTGAATTATCAATATGGCCAACCTCTTTCAATGTACGCAAATACGTTAACGTTACAGTCCCATCATCTTCTGTTACACCTCGTAGAATATTTCGAGCCTCAAGTCGATCAGAAATCGGTCTCCCAAGTTCAGGTGAGACGATTGGATACCACGCTTGATGCGCAGTGGTTTCAATAAGCGATGTGCCTGTGTTCTCTGAAGGAGGAAGTGGACTTGTTGTGCGCCTCGCCATTACTTCTGAGATAGGCACTCCATCATNCATTTGAGGTGGTTTGGTCGTCCCCTTTTGTCTTGGTGGACTAAGAAGTTCTCGATTCTGAGGTAGTTTCGTTATTGCGCTATCTGATTCGTCTTCAGCCATATAAAACCACTCACAAGTAGTACTTTATAAAGTTTATGTACGAAACTCTATATTCAAACCCTATGAAAGATATTTAAAGGAACGTTAGTATGAAGCTCTATGTTACGAAAAATCCAAACGGCAGACAAATCAGAGTCTTACCACAACGATGAAGTTGGTGAGAGTTACCACTCACATACTGGTGCAGTAGAAGAAGCGTTAAAGAAATATGCGATTCCCTGTAAGATTGCAGAGAAAGCTGCATCGGGAAAAGTGAGGATATTAGACATGTTCTTTGGCATGGGGTATAACTCAGCAATGGCGATTGATACTGCGCTCAAAGCGAATCCTCGCTGTGTGATTGAGGTTATTGGTGTTGAGAATGATCCTGAGATTATACGTAAAATTCAAGAAGTAAATCCTTCAATTACTTTTTTTACGCATTATAAGAGATTAACACCTGAATCATTATCATTCACAGAAGGAAATGTGACAGTTACTGTGTTGTTAGGCGATGCAAAGGAAGTTGTCAAAGAACTTCAAGGAGAATTTGATGCGATATTTTTCGACCCGTTCTCGCCTAAAACAGCGCCAGACATGTGGACGCACAAAATGTTCTCGCATATGTATCGTGTCTTGCATTCCAAGGGGNTATTAGCAACGTATTCGTGTGCAAGGGTGGGACGTGAAAACATGAGTAAAGCGGGTTTGTTGTATGATGATGGTCCGATTGTTGGAAGACGAGGACCTGGTACGGTAGCGAGTAAATGGGTTTAGAAAGGTGTGAACGTTATCTTCACTACATCATTTGAAAACGTACGTGCAAAACGGCTATTCCGTTCTCCATATGAGTTAGGGTCAGCAGATTGATATCCTAACGGATCTCGAGGATCTGCTCGCAAGGCGAGCATATCTTGTAATATATCGACAGCCTTTTCTCTTCCACCTACATCTTGTAATTTTGACATATTAACTTTCATTGTATACACACCACTAGTGACCACAAGACGAAAGTCAAGTTTTGCCGCAAGTTCATAATCAGAATTGTATGTCATTTCTGTCAACATAATTGCAGTACGAACGTCATCGAGAGAAGAGGGTGTTTGTGACTTTATTACATTCTCACACGTACCCGGAGTGTATGGATGTTGGTGATATAATGATATTTGCGTGACGTGATCATGATTTCGAACAAGATCTCGAAGGGGTCCAATTCGTGCCTTTCCATCTTCTTTCGTTTGGTCAAATCCAACTTCATGCCAGTTTTCACCTTCATTCGTCCGTATGTAAAACCATGCTTCTTCTAGATTAGCACTTGTACATAACTTCCGTAAATCCTGTTCCCCATCAGTTCTTGATCGTTCCATAACATAATGGTCTAACGATGTGTTAACAGAAAGCGAACGACCTTCTGGTTGTACAATAGAGGGTCCACATGCCGTTAAGGCAAGCGCAAATGCTACTTGTTTGAACATATGGAGTAGATTTGAACCTTCCTTTATAAATTTATCACTGTCAAGTGAAGAACCCTTAGGAATGCAGAATTGCTACTTCGAAGTAAAAATTTATAAAAGATTAGTTGTTTGAGAGAAGTATGACAAATATAATGGCCTATGTGAAGAACGGAATTCCTCTGTATAATGAACCTCAACAGGAATTACCTGGATTTGAAAAGCAAAAATCTATAACAGATCAGTATGTAGGAGTTGTTGTAGCAGATGGACTTGCAAGTGGAAATGGAGAACAAACAGGTGGACACCAAAAAGTTTTTCCAGTTGGCAAAAATTTCATATTAGGGACGGGAGGAGGAGATTTTATTGATCACGTTGCATCAAAAATTCAAGGAAACGAAGGATATCTCCCGCCTGAAAAATTAGGAGAAAAAATATTAAGAATTTGTGATGAAGATTTTAGATTCAGTGCAGGAGAACAATTAAACTTTATCGTTGCGGGACCCAAGTCCCCTGATTCAAAAGAATTACAAGTATATCGTCTTCGAACACAACGCATACGACACCCAGAGTTAGTTAAAGGTGGCTTTGCAATTGATGGTTCTGGGGCACAATTCGTTGGAAATGCGCTAACACGAGATTCTCAACAAGGCCTCTCAGTAAATACACAATTTCTGAGTATTGCTGATATCGCAATAACATTATACGATCATGGGATAGTTGCAACACGAAGTTCTGGTGTGAACGACGAATTACAGTATGGATTCCTTGTTAATGGTAAAACGGCAACATTAATTCATCCAAGGATAACATTATCACAAGCACCAAAAGAGTACCAAGGAGAACATGGTGAAATAGATATGACAAAAGTTGAGGAGAATAAAAAATTTTACCAAAATTTTGATGGTACGTTACGCAAAGCAGCGGAGCTTGAACGAGCGGTCAAAAACATAACTGCTAATTTGATAAAAGGACATCCTGGCTTAACTCCAGAAAACGCATATGAAATGATCGAAGAACGTCGTATCCAATTACAAGGACTCGAACGACAACTCAACAACATGATTGTAGACTACGTAGAACATCACAATCCCTAATCTCTATTCTTATTCCTTCCTCTTTTCTGCACAGCAACTAACCGTTCAAGAATATCTGCAAATGAAGGATTACTATTTTTATATCCTGCAATAACATCATCAAATAACGTAGGAAGTTCATAATGGGTACTTGCTAACGATCTCTCAAGTAAAAACAAATCAACCGCTTTATCCTCTACTTTATCTGAGAAAGACGACAGACCAAAATCAATCAGATGCACCGTTTTATTTTCTTTATGCATAATCATGTTTGACGTCGTTAAATCACCATGGACAATATCTTTAGTATGGAGAAAACCGATACGTTCACCCATTTCACGTGCTAACTTCTGATACTCATCACCTGCTTTAAGAAGGTCTTTCAACTTCTCACCAGGTACAAAATCCATGACAATTGACATCCGTTTATCAGAAAAGGAATGTACTTTCGGTGCTGGGAATTGCATGTCTGCTAACTTGCGTAGGACTTTCGCTTCCCGCCGTGTTCGAAATTTACGTAGTGATTCATCTAAATGAGGTAACCTGTATTCTTTACTGAAACGCTCTTTAATAATTTCATTGTTATTTCGAAAAATTTTCGCTTCCGCACCTTGTGAGATAAGATCCATACGAGAAAGAAAGTGAGATCATTTATTAAGATTGTGTTAGAAGAACGATAACTGACGTGGATTGGCAAAATGTTCGACACGTTTTTCAAAGGCGTTCATTAAATCAGAACCAGCGGTATAATCAGCGAAATGTAATTCTTGAGCGTGACCTAACCAATGTAATTCATATGCACTTTTCCGCGATTTATCACATCCATGTACTGCGAAATTGTGCGCACCATACTTATTAAGTTCCGCCATTGCTTCCGCATCTGTCTGACCATCACCAATAAAATGCATACGTGATTTAGGAATGGGACGCTCATCCATACGGGGTAACGTATCTTTATAGACATTTATTTGGCCATGACCACTTGCACCAGCACTTATCGCGCGTAACATTTTTGCTTTTTGGTGCGGACATACAGTATGTGCAATGCGTTTAATTACCCCGTCTTTAACGTCAGGGCGTAACTTTGCACCAAAAACACCATCAAGATATTGACCAACGGCACTTCCCGTAATAACTTCTTCAATACCGGAACTCACGGCATATACTCTTACGTCCAAATTATATTCTTCTCCCATCTCTTTTAACCGTGGGATGAAATCCTCAACACCATCATAGAATACAACATCTGCACCTGCAGCTTCCATTTCCGCATTTGTCATACCTTCTAACAACCCACCTTCCTCTGCTTCAAATATAAGATGATTCAAGAATGCTTCATTAAATCCATAATGCCGCTCCGTTTCCATCATACGTGTCCAAAACTCGTTTGGATCAATTCCTCTCTTTGCGAACAGCGCATTAATTCCGTATCCTTGTGTTAAGGTTAAATCATAATCAAACACAAATGCAATAGGTTTCATACAGAATGAAAAAATAAAGAAGAATATAAAGATAGTTGTGGTGAAGTACTATACCTTGCTTAACACAGCATCAATCTTCTGTTTCAACACTGGTTTAGGGTTAAAGCCCACGATTCGATCCACTTCCTCGCCTTTATTGAAAACGATTAAACATGGAATGCCCGTGACCATACTCCTTCCTGCAACGTTCGGATGATCTTCCGTTGAAATTTTGGCGAATGTGAGTTTGCCTTCATATTCTTTGCTGACTTCCTCAAACACTGGTGCCAACATTTTACATGGACCGCACCACGATGCCCAGAAATCCACTATAACAGGAATATCTGATTGCGCTACTTCTTTGTCCCAACTTTCTTCAGTTAATTCAAGTACCATTCTTGTCTCCAAAATGAAGATCTTAATAAATGTTTGGTAGTGCCAGGTGGACAGTCTCTGGCGCGTTGGTCATTATGCGTACCGCATCCTCCGCTTACACTTCGGCCATACTCTCGTATCTAGTCACTCCACTTTGGGGGACTACAGGATATAACAAACCAATACCTTTAAATACAATTTCTTCTTAATTCGGACTTGAAAAAGAGGATGAAACACAAATTACTACTTACTGTACTTCTTGCGCTAGTGCTAGTATCATCTGTTGCGGCGGAAAGTTGCATCACCTATTTCCATGGAGAAGAGTGTGAGCAGTGTGATCAACTTAACACGTTCATGGAAGGATTGGAACAAAAATATCCTGACGCAGAGATTCAAACATATGAAGTGTATCATGATCTTCGTAACAAAGATGTACTGACAGAGTTCTTTGATAGGTATAATGTTCCTGAATCCACACGAGGTATCCCTGCCATTTTTGTGAAAGATGTGTACTTTATCGGCAATCAAAGTTCATTAGATTTATTGAAAGAACAAATCGACACGAAAGTACGAACTGGCTGCGCAGGTAAAAGTACGGAAGCTGTTGGCGTGATTGGAGAAAGTTCACCATATGACGTCCTAGAAACCATTTCATTCGGTCCATTAACTGCTGCAGCATTCCGAGATTCAGTACGCGCGCCCATGATTTCATTACTCGTTATTTTCCTCTTCTTCCTCGCCGTGAAACGAAATAAAGAACAGATGGCACGACGTGCTAGTGTGTTTATCGCGGCAGTGTTTATTGTGAATTTACTTTTTTCATTTGGCATTTTTGTAGGAATTGCTGCATCCAGTGTAGGAACGTTTTTTAGCAAAATTGTGGGCATTCTTGCGATCATTGTCAGTGTATTATACATCCATAGTTTCATTAGTAAACGAAAAGTGTTCTGGAGCAGGTTAAGCAAAGAAGGACAAGCACGGTTGATGGCGAAAGTGACATTCTTTCTCACACCAGTAGGAGCATTTATCCTTGGTCTCGCTGCAGGAATTTTATCGTTATCAATCAGATCAACTACAACGGTATCATTACAACATGTCGCGAATCAACGTGGGTTAGAACTAGCAGTCTTCCCACTTGCATTGTACTACTCCATTTTGATATTATGGTTACTTACACTTTCAGCCTACCTTATGTTTTTTATCAAAGAGAAAGTGGAAGAACGTGCCAAGTCAAAATCCAAGGGATCCGATTTTGACGTAGGAAGATGGATGGAACACCATCATAAAATCTTGAACGTTGTGGTGCAAGTATTGTTGTTAGGTATCGGTATTGGATTATTATTTGTGTGAATTCTTTTAAAGTAGATTCGTTTCTTTCACGTATGCCATCTAAACAAGAAATCACAACAGTCCTTACACTTCTAAAGAAAGATCACAAACCAACCATGCTTGAACAGTTATCACACTACACTGCATTTCAGATGGTGGTCATGACTGCGTTAAGTGCGAGAGCGAAAGATGCAACAGTCATCCCCATCGTGATCGATATGTTTGCCAAACATCCCAATCCAGAAGATTTTGTGGATATGCCAGTAGAGAAGTTAGAGAAGATGATTTACAAGATAGGCTTTTATCGCGTGAAAGCGAGGAATGTGATTGCCTTAAGTAAAATGTTGTTAGAGAAATTCGATGGTGTTGTGCCTGATACGCGTGAAGAATTAATGGAACTACCTGGCGTAGGCCGTAAGACAGCCAATTGTATCCTTGCATACAAGTTTAAGAAACCAGCAATTGCAGTAGATATTCACGTCTTTCGCATTGCCAACAGATTGGGATGGGTCCATACCAAGAATGAAAAGGAAACCGAATTTGCGTTGATGGAGTTAGTTCCAAAAGACCAGTGGATTAACGTCAATAACATGCTTGTGGGACATGGGCAAAGTATATGTTCACCAAGGAAACCTTCTTGTGGGAAATGTAATGTGAGAGAGTATTGTGAATTTGGGAAGACAAGTTTAAATAAAAAGGAAAGAGAAAAAAGAAAATGAACCTTATTAAAAAAATCAGAAGATCTGAGAAACAAATTTTATCTGGTCGATACGTAGCAGCGCTTGTCTCAATGAGCGAAGAAGAAATAGAGACATTATTATCAAAAAAATAAAAGACTCAATACATAACTCTTTCTAATCCCTCAAAATAGCAACTAACTTCACAACCGTCACAATAAACCACACACCGTTAAGAACCATAAACGGAATTGAGATCAGAAGATACGCATACCCGATTAACAACCCACTTCCAATAATGTTCAACACATTGTACGAGATCATATCCTGATTACATATTTTGTTAAAGAACTGATCGAGGAAGAATGCAAGGAGAATAAAACTAACACCGCCAATCCCTACAAGTAATGTAACATCCACCATTTTATTTCTTAATTCTGTTTTTTGCTGCCATCATGATAAAATTCGTGCCAACATGTTTCATCAACGTTTTATATTTCACTGCAGCTGCTTCCACATGCTGCAGATGTTTTTTATGTGGTAATTCGCCAAACGTCACGGAATGTTCAAGTTTCAAATGTGGTTGTAATAACGCATGAATTGCATCGTACTGTACACGTAACTCTCCCACAACTGAATGAAGTTGTTTCATGTCATCGATCGCCTGCTGCATTGATAAAAATTCGTCATTCAGAACATGATTTGTCACAAATGACACTTTCTTACGATCTTGCCGCAAATCAGCCAAGGCTAATTGCACTAAATATTTTGAATAATGACGTAATTTATGTGCAACCATGCCGTAACTTTCCACCCCATCCATCGTAAGTTGAAATTGGCCTAGCATCTGGTTACATTGCACTTTCACGTTCGTTGGAAGATCTTGTAAGAACGGAAGATGTTTGTTTGAATTAGCACGAATAGGTTTAATCCATTGTGATTGAAGATTAGTGAGATGTGTGGAAAGATTTTCCATTTTCTCAATTTCGTGCCGTAGCTCACGCAATTCCATGAGAAGAATAAATCAAAGCTGTTTATAAAAGTACCTTAAAATAGCCTTCAAAGAGCCGATAGCTATCAAAAATGGCACATTTTTGGGAGCTTCCGGAAAACGAAAAAGTTTTCCGATAGCTTTATAAACAACCTAGAAAAAAGACAAACTATGTTCTATAGAGTCAAAGTCAAAGATCATATCAGAGTACCACCAAGCATGTTTGACATGCCTAAAAGGGATGCTATCCTTGAAAACGTGAAATCAACCTATGAAAATTATATTTCAAAAGAATTAGGATTTGTAGTCACGGTAATTGACGTATCTAAGATCAAGGAAGGTGTGATCGTACCAGGAGACGGTGCAGGGTTCTATGAAACACAATTTGAATTATTAACATTTAAACCTGAATTAAACGAACTTGTGTTTGGAAAAATTCGGGATATCACTGATTTCGGTGCATTCATGGACATTGGCGGTGTTGAAGGAATGGTTCACATTTCACAAAGTATGGACGATTTCGTCTCATTTAGTAAAGATAAAGTCTTAATGGGAAAGAAAACCGGACGAACAGTGAAAGTGGGCGATAAATGTAAAGCGAGAATTATCGCAGTATCATATAAAGATCTTAACAATCCTAAGATTGGGTTAACAATGAGGCAGGAAGGATTAGGTCGATTAGAATGGCTAGAAGAAAGCACTCCTGCTCCTAAAGCAGAATAAAAATGGCGAAACGAAAAGTATGTAAAACCTGTAAATTGTTTGTTGAAGGCAGTTCATGTCCTGTATGTAAGAATAGCAAATTGACAGAAAATTGGAAAGGCAGAATTTACATTACAAGCCCGGAAGAATCCATGATCGCGGAAAAAATTAACGTGAGCGTGAAAGGCGAATACGCTATCAAAGTACATTAAAGGTGTTATGCATGAAGTTTACAATTACAGAAAAGAAAGAAAATCCGTTATTGCAACGTCTCGAAGTCAGAGGTTCAGTTGAATTTGCAAAAGAAACCCCCTCAAACGTAGACGTTCGTAGCGCTATCGCAAAAAACACAGGAAGTGATGAATCACTTGTTGTTGTAAAACATATTCTCACCAAATTCAGTCATCGAGTAGCAGATTTTGATGGCGTCGTTTACAAGAACCTTGAAGCAAAAAACAAAAACGAAATGATGACGAAACATTTGAAGAAGCAAGCTGAGGAAGGCGCAAAGAAAGCTGCTGACGCAAAAAAGAAGGCTGAAGAAGAGGCTGCGAAGGCGAAGGAAGAAAAAGCTGAAGAGAAAAAAGAGGACGCAGCGCCTGAAACTCCTACAGAAGAAGAAAAACCAGATACAGAATCACAAGAAGCTCCAGCGGAAGAGAAAAGTGAAGAAGCTGCTCCTGAACCAAAAGAGGAAAAGTCAGAATCATCTGAAGAGAAGAAAGAAGAGGGTGATGCATAATGGCAAAGGATAAAAAGAAAAAGCCAGCTGAAAAAGCAAAAAAGGAAGGCAAAAAGTTGTCTGCACTCTACGAAATATCAGGCGATTCTATTACACGAAAGAACAAAACCTGTCCTAAATGCGGCCCAGGTATGTTTATGGGAAAACATAAAGATCGAGTGGTGTGTGGCTCCTGCCAGTACGTGGAATATACTAAGAAGGAAGAGTAAGTTTTTTAATTTTTAGAGGCATGAAATATAAAAGAAGAGCTAAGAGCAGTGTAATCCTACGTATTAGAGCGGTGGATACTCAAGAAGGAAATATTGAGGGGGTTGTAGGAATAGGTGGGTTTGAAACTTCTCGAAGAGCTTCCGACATATTTATTCCATTTCAAGCGACACATAGTAGAGATATTATCCCTATTGAAGAGGACCCTTTTTTTTATGGTACATTCAAACGGTTAGAAGAAAATTATAGAAGGGCACCACCCTTAGATGCAACCGAATTGGAAGATTATGTTAATTGCAGAAGAAAAGATAGAACTCCCTTCTACAAAATACCCGTATCAAAAATGAAGCTTACACCCGGGCAATTAGAATTCACACGAAACCTACTCAAATATGGAGCATCTACGTTACCGGCTCTATTAACTGAATTAACAGTGGTAGAATTTGATATAGATAATGCATCTCAATTACGGTCTGCAAGGTCAGGTTTTCCCCGTATTCCCAGAGATTTATGTGATAGGGCTCTGAGTGCAGGTAAGTACTATCATGGATATATGGAACAGAACAAAGTTGATATACAGGCATATGAAGGACCAAAAAGGAGAATTGTTAACTTTTGGGGTTGGGGCGAATTCAACCATTTCATGTAGTGAAAATCCCTAATTCATAAACTCAATCCCGAGTTCTTCGCCCATCGCTTCTTTTCGTTTCTCGAAATACTTATGCCCTTCACCAAATATTTGTTCCGACTTCACACCCGTAACAATAACCATGGTTCGAATGGTATTTTCCAAATCTTTATAGATCTGCGCACCCCAGATAATTTTCGCATGGGAATCTAACCGTTCCGCCACACGTTCCACGATACGTCGTGAATCATCTAACGTTAACCCTTCCCCGCCAGATATGTTAATCAAGGCACCTGTCGCTTCCGCAATATCAACGTCGATTAACGGATTTGCGAGTGCTTTCTCAACAGATTCGTTCGCTTTATCTTCCGAATCTGATTCACCCACACCAATCATCGCGACGCCACCTTCACTCATAATGGCTTTCACATCCGCAAAATCTAAGTTCACAAGACCTGTTTTAGTAACCAATTCCGCGATACCTTTCACAGAATTTGTTAAAATTTCATCTGCAACTTTGAACGCTGTTTGCAACGGCAGATGTGGTGCCAACTCAAGCAATTTCTCGTTTGGAATCACGATTAATGTGTTTACAGTTTGTTCCAATTTCTCAAGACCAATCATCGCATTTTCAAACCGGTGAGATCCTTCCATCGTAAATGGTATTGTCACGATACCAACACTTAAAATCCCCATCTTTTTTGCTAAATGAGATATGTATGGTGCACTTCCCGTTCCCGTTCCGCCACCAAGACCACACGTGATAAAAATAAGATCGGCACCTTCGATAAGTTTTTTCAAGTCATGTTCATTTTCTTTCGCGGATCCTTCCCCTATTTTTGGGTTGGAACCTGCACCTAACCCAGATGTTAACTCTTTCCCAATTAGCAGTTTCTTATCGCAACTTGTGTATAACAAATCTTGTGCGTCAGTGTTAATCGCGATTGTCTGAATTCCTTTAATACCAACTTCCGTCATTCTGTTAATGGTATTATTGCCCGCACCACCACATCCAATAACTTTAATCCTCGTTTTATGCGCTGCGATAAGTTCTTTCAATTCCGCATCAACATCATGGTTCACTTTTGAAGGTGACACTGCCTGCACATTGTTCGCTGGTTGAGCTGGCCGTGGTGCTGCCGGTCTTTGCTGGACCTCTGGTTGCTGCACAACTTTAATTTCTGGTTGTTGGGAAGAATAGCTTTGATTAGATTGATTATGTTCCATCGTAATACACCCTCCTTTTTAATGTCATTTTAAGAAGGGTTACGTATATAAAGATTATTGAATTGAAAAAGTGGTGTTCAAGAAGAGGAGAATTGTTCCCGTAGTCGTAATTTATTGACTTCTTTCTTGAAGGCTTCTTCCCTAATGCCTCTCAATGTTTCTAAAACCTTCCTTTCTGCAAGTGTTAACCTTTGAATCTCTGCCGCGTGAACTTTGGGCCATTTCCCTTTCGCAACAATTTGTTTCTGGACTTTCTTTTGAAGCGCAATAAATTCATTTCTGGCTTGGTCTATTTTTGCCTTGACAGTGGGATCTTGTTCTATAGCAACCATAAATGGCGCGATTTTTTCAATTACCTCATCAACGTTGGTTTCCATTGCACCCATTATAATAAGGATATCATGCCGTAACCGTTCAAGCAATTCTTCACTTCTAGTGAGTTCGTCAACATATTCAAGAAGAAGAAGAAGAAAATCAGGTTGAACCCCTTTTTCGAGTTCATCATGAATCTTGGAGTAAGCGTCTTGAAGTTGCTTTGCTTCAGTGTTAAGTTTACTTGATGCACGCATACCTTTCCTTTCAGCAGATCTGCTACTCACGAATGCCGCAAAAAAACCGACGGCAAAACGTTTATGCTTCGCAAGACCAGAAAGTGCAGCGGATTCTCTTGCAATATTTTTTTTGTATAACCCCATGGCTTTGGTAAACTTTTTTTGAAACGCCTTTGTCACAGTAGCAGGAAAATAAAACTGCCCTTCCCTTTCCTTCACTTTTGTAAATAGAAGATCAAAAATGGTATAAATTTGAAACAATTGTTGATATTCCTCATTCTCAACTACATTGAGAGTCTCATTTATTTCACTAAAAAATTCCGTATACGCAACACGGAAACGAGTATAATCTTGGACGAATAAGGTTGTTATTTCAGCTAACTTTTTAGAAAAACCAGCTCGATCTTTCAAATACCTTTTCTCTAACCTTGCCAGCTTTTTAAGAGTATATCCTCGTTTCAACCTCTTTGCTGCAGCTTTGAATTCAGGATCTTTCGACCTCGTTTTCGCAAAATCAGTAAGAAGCAATCCTGGAGCAGAAAAAACTTGACTTCGCACGCTAATATCAACCATAGTGCAGAAGAAGAAGAAGTTGTTTATATTTGTTTCGAATAGATAAATAAAAAAAAATTAAATAAATCACCGGACTGCCTTAAGAGAATTAAAACACTTATTCAACGCTTTCTCTAAATCCCAATCCGTTTTCTCAGAGGAAATGAATTGCCCGTTCACGTTCACTTTCAACCCAACATGATATTCTTGCCGCGTTCCTTTCCGTCTCAACGTACGAAGATGAACGGTAAGGGTAAAATGGTCTTTCACTTTTCGCTCCAACTTCGCTGCATTCGTATTCACGATACGATCCATCGCCATGCGTTGATGATCTGTTAATGAGACTTTACGTAACCCGACATAGCGAACTGAATATGCTTCCGTTGCAGCGCTTGTACCAATCACACGAAGAATGTTTCGCACGGTAAGTAAGCCGAGGTACTGCGATCCTTCCACGACAAGCAAATTACGAATGTTATGTTTGGTTAACAGTGCTACCGCAGTGCCCACATTTTGCCCTTTCTTAATTTTCACTAATCCATCATTGGTGGAGAAGTTCTCGACAGGCAAACCTCCTAACGACGTTACATCCACGGACGCACCTCGTGATCTCATGGCAGAATTAAATTTCGCGGACGTATCACGTCGTTTGGACCAATTAAAATATTTACGAACTAAATCTCGAAAGCTGATGATACCATACAAGGCACCGTTATCAAAGACAGGAACATGATCAACACGTTCCGAACGCATGATCTCAATGACAGTCGAAACAGGTTCACTCCGCTCTACTTTCGCTGGTTTCACTAACCGAACGTTGGCAACATCCATTTTTGCAAAATGTTCCATTTCTAACGCTGCACGTGCCAGATCAAGTGCATACACAACCCCCACGATAGATTTGCCTTCCTGCACAGGAAGATAGTCAGAATCTGCATCATACAAGGCAGCGGCAGCCGTTGTCACATCCGCATCATGCGGCACCACCGATGTTTTTTGAATAAATTTACTTATTTTCATATCTCGGCTTGAAATGTTTACCTTCAGTAACTTTTTACGTTCAATCAAACCAACGTATTTTTTGTTTCGAAAAATTAAACCCGCTCGTTTATCAAATTGTCTCAGTTGTCCTAACGCTTCTGAGATTGTCATCGTATCTTGAAACGGTAAGAAATCGTCCTTAATCAAATGGGGTATGTCCATGTAGATTGCACCTCTTGCTTGTAAGAGATTCCCAGTATTTAAAGTATTCTGTGATGGAGTGGGTAGTATAAAATAAGAAGAAATAGCCTAAAGTTTTTTAAATGAACTCAAAATCAGAGAAATATTCAGAGATGTGGGCGCTAGCTTGCCTGAATCTGAAGTTGAAATCATACCAATGGAGGCTACAAATGAGTTTATACAAACAAATTCGAAATCTTTGGAAAAAACCAAAGGCAACCATGCCAGAACTATGGCGTGAACGACTTATTCAATGGAGACGAGAACCAACAACCCTCGTTATTAGACGACCTACCAGGCTAGATAGAGCACGAAGTATCGGCTATAAAGCAAAA
>NZBO01000031.1 GCA_002686315.1 archaeon
CACTTAGCAATTTAGCGTCTATTACACAGCAATTGGAGTTAGAGATATTTCGGCCAGTGTTAACATATGACAAACAAGAGATTATTGATGTTGCGAAAGAGATTGGCACGTTTGAGATATCTTCTGGACCTGAGATTTGTAATTTGCTTGGCCCAAAAAATCCTGCCACAAAATCTGATGTTAGTAAGATTAAGGAAGAACTGATGAAGATTGATATGGCGCTCCTGGAGAAGGCAGTTCAAGAGGCAGAGGTTCTCCAATTTTAATTTCAAATTGATCTTGACATCGTGAAGTTACGTAAGAATCGTATTTTTCAAGAACAAAAAATGCAAGATTTTCTTTAAAAGATTCATTGTCAGGATGTGATGGATGTGCAACCGATCCTTTCCTGAAATCATATCGTGACATTCCTTCACCTGGAAACGAACATGTGAGATGACTCCCAATTCCTCCTGTAAGAGACCAGTAGACGGCACGCCATAAGCCATGTGCTGCCCTATCTACATTTTGTCGTTCAAGTCCAACTCTATTTCGAAGGTAGGAGGGAAACCCTGTTGAAAGTGTACATCTCCTATTATTCTTATATTGCACACCATTTTCACCAATAATATCATAGAAAAATTGAATTGTGACAGAAAGCGCATCGTCAAGAGATGGTTTTGTAGACATTAAAAAGAGATAGCATTTGGAGAAGTATATAAATATTACTGTTATGAAGAGCGTATCACACGAAACGTATAAAAAGTGTAAGTAAGTTATAATAGTATGGCGTTAACATTGTTTAATACGCTAACACGAAAAAAAGAACGTTTTGAACCACTCAAAAAACGTAGTGTTGGGTTATATACCTGCGGGCCAACAGTGTACCATTACGTTCATTTGGGGAATCTACGTAGTTTTATCTTTGAAGATGTGTTAAAGCGAGTACTTCTATTTAATGATTTTAAGGTTAAGCATGTGATGAATATAACTGATGTAGGCCATCTTTCGGGCGATAACGATTTTGGTGAGGATAAGATGCTCAAGGGAGCTAAAAGAGAGAAGAAAACGGTGTGGGAAGTGGCTGAGTATTATACTGATTCTTTTAAGAAGGATATTACTGCGTTGAATATTATTTCTCCCAACATTTGGTGTAAGGCAACAGATCATATTCCTGAACAAATTGCAATGATTCAGCAGCTTGAGAAGAAGGGGTTGGCGTATACGGCTGGTGGGAATGTGTATTTTGATACGTCGAAGGTGAAAGGTTATGGTGCACTTGCAAGATTGAAGTTGGATGCTGTTGGGAAGGAACGGGTGAAGAAGGACAAAAATAAGAAAAATCAACATGATTTCGCATTATGGTTTACCAAATCAAAATTTTCAGATCAATCAATGAAATGGGAGTCACCTTTCGGTACCGGCTATCCTGGCTGGCACCTTGAGTGTTCCGCGATGGCATCTAAATACTTAGGAAAACAGTTTGATATTCATTGCGGCGGGCAGGATTTGGCGAAGGTACATCATGTCAATGAAATTGCACAATCGGAAGGTGCCTATGGGAAAAAACCGTGGGTCAAGTATTGGTTGCATAACGAATTTCTTGTTATGTCGAAAGGTGAGAAGATGTCGAAGTCGTCAGGCGAATTTTTAACATTAAAAATATTGGAAGAAAAAGGGTTTGCTCCGCTTGATTATCGCTATTTTTGTTTAGGGACGGTGTATCGAAATCCGTTAATGTTTTCCATGAAGGCAATGAAGAGTGCACAGACGAGTCGGAAGAAGTTGTTTGCGAAGGTATTGGAATTACAAAAAAGTGAACAGGGGAAGGATAGTAAGACTGCACGAAAGAAATGGACTTCTCGTTTTACTGCTGATATTAATGATGATATGAATACGCCAAAAGCACTTGCAACGATGTGGGAGATGTTGAAGTCAGATTTATTAGATCATGATAAATACTTTCTTTTGTTAGAATTTGATAGAGTGTTTGGGTTTAATCTTGGGTCTGTTACAGAGGAAAAAGTTCCAGCTAATGTGAAGAAGTTGGCGAAAGAGAGGGAGGAAGCACGTTCTGCGAAGAATTGGAAAAAGTCAGATTCTTTACGGGATGAGATTAATGCTCTTGGGTGGGATATTAATGATGGGAAGGAAGGGTATGAATTGAAGAAGAAGTGAAGTTCAAACATATAGACATCATCTTTATAAGGATTGCAAGAATAGTAAGAATATGAAAAAGATTGTGATGGTATTATTACTTATTGCTGTATTGGTAGTTGCGTGTTCGCCAGAGGCTGACGTGATTAAAGATACCATTACTGTTGAAACTGATTCTGCAGAAGAACCCGAAACAAACACTGTCGAAGAAGTTCTTGATAATCCACCACAAGAAGTACAACCTACTGAAATGGATCCACCTGCAGCCGTTACAATCCCAACATGGATGACTACAGAATTAACAGATGTGAACTCAGGTGAATCGTTTACCATCGCACAATTCAAAGGGAAACCAATCTTACTTGAAAGTTTTGCAGTGTGGTGTCCTAAATGTACGAAACAACAAAAGAACGTGCAAAAGTTACATGAAGAAGTAGGTGATGATGTTATATCCATCTCCTTAAACACAGATCCTAATGAAGATGTTGAACGTGTCAAAGAACATACAGCACGGCACGGGTTTGAGGGAAAATATGCCATCGCACCGAAAGAATTAACACAATCGTTAGTAATTGAATTTGGCATTGGCGTTGTAAATGCTCCTTCCGTACCTGTCGTCTTAGTATGTGAAGACCTCTCAACACGATTATTACCTCGCGGTATCAAGTCCGTCAATACGTTGAAACAAGAAATAGCGAAAGGATGTTAATATGGTAAGTATACTTACAAATATTTGGATTGCATTTCTCGCAGGATTGTTTGCACCATTAGGAGCCGTCTGCGTTCTTCCCTTGTATCCTGGATTTTTAGCGTATTTAGCGAATAAAGTGTCTCCAGAGGAAGAAGGCGCAAAGAAACGTGTCATCTTATTTGGTATCATCGTTGCAGCCGGTGTTATCCTTTCCATGTTCCTTGTTGGCTTACTATTCACAGGATTATTCTCAGCAAGTTTAACAAGCGTGATTAGTATCATCTCACCAATTGCGTTTGGAATATTGGCAGTAATTAGTATTTTGTTGATTTTTAATGTCGACTTTGGCAGTTGGTTACCTAAAGCAAGAGCACCTGTACTAAAGAGCCCCTACTGGAGTTCGTTGATATTTGGATTATTTTTTGGTGCGATCGTGTTACCATGTAATCCTGCTTCTCTTGCAATATTGTTTGCCGTAAGTACATCGGTAAGTAGTTTCCTCACCAATTTGCTTAACTTCATCGTCTTTGGGATTGGGATGAGTATTCCACTCTTAGTGCTTGCTATTATCTCTGGTGCTGGTGGGAAAAAAGTTATTTCATTCCTAACAACGTACAAAAAACATATTAACATTATTGCAGGTGTTATCATGTTGGGTATTTCGGTATATTATTTGTTTGTCGTGTTTCGGATACATGAGGTGTTGTTCTAATGGGATTCTGGCAATGGCATGAAGGATTAGTACGACGAATATCACCAAGAAACATTAGCATGATTCTCCTTGGAAAGTTGTTAGTCTCTTTCTCCATAAGTTCAGCATATTCACGATTTATTATACCGTATGGATTCGTGTTGTTATTAATTGGATCTGTTGTAGTGTTCCATTATGTTCATGCAACATTTATGCGATGGCATGAGAATAAAGAAACGGAATATAAACATCACATGTTTGGACTTATTGGTATCCTTCTTCTTGCTATTTTTATTGGTGCACAATCATCACATGTGCCCTTAAAATTATATATTGGATTACTTGGTGTCGTCTTAACAATACCAGGGTTGATTGATTTGTTTCGATCTGGCGAGAAGCTTGTGACAAAAAAGAAGAAGTCAAAATAATATTTGAATAGATAAAGGGATGGTGTAAGGAGTTTACAAAAAGAGAGATAAGATGAAAAACAAGATTATTATTGTAAGCATTGTTGTTCTTTCATTATGTCTCGTTAGTTGTGCGACAGGAGAAGCAGTTAAAAAAAGTACTGAAGAAGTACCAAACGATGGCATTAACCGATTACAAGACGGTACCAAATATATCGTTCATCCAGACGAAATCAGAGGTGGCGGTCCGCCGAAAGATGGCATTCCTTCTCTCGACAATCCAACATACGTTTCCGTACAGGAAGCAGATGAGTGGATCGAGGATAACGAACTTGCATTGGCAATAATCTATAAGGGTGTGAAGCGAGTGTATCCTCTGCAGATAATGGTATGGCATGAAATTGTAAACGATGACATTGCTGGTGATCCTGTTCTTATTACCTACTGTCCATTATGTGGTTCAGGTATCGCGTATGAACCGTATGTAGAAGTAAATGGAGAACGTAAAGCAAGCGAATTTGGTACGTCCGGCAAATTATATAATTCAAACTTAGTGATGTACGATCGGGAAACTGATTCGTACTGGCAACAAATTGATGGAAATGCAATTGTTGGTTCTGCAGTGGGACAAGAGTTGAAAGAAATTTCTATAGATACGGTTGTGTGGCGGGATTGGAAGGTGGCCCATCTCGATTCGGAAGTATTAAGCCAACGAACAGGTCATATCCGAAATTACGGGAAAGATCCGTATGGGAGTTATTATGAAGACAGTTTCCTCATGTTTCCTGTTGATAACGAAGATGATAGAGTCCATCCAAAAACGATCGTGTTTGGGATTGAGGTTGATGGCAAGTTTACCGCGTACAGGGAAAGTGATTTGATTGAGAAGGGAACGATTAATGATGAAGCGTTTGGCGTTACCGTGACGCGAGATGGTGCAGGGGTTGTTACAATTGTTGATGTAAATGGCAATGAAATTGTCAAAGAACGTGACATGTGGTTTGCGTGGTATGCATTCCATCCGGAGACTGCGTTGTTTGGTGTGGAGCCAACAAGGTAACTTTATATAGTAACCACAAAATATCAATCCTATGGGGGGGAAAAGAGATTGGCATGTGTTTTATGCAAGTGTGTTCTTTGTCCTAGGCTTCTCCGTAATATTCTCATTACTTGGCGTCATTCTTCAAGGTGCACTCGCAAGCGTTTCATTCGACGTACAAAAATGGCTGGGGCGAATTGGTGGAGTTCTTATCATCATTTTTGGGATCTATTTAACGGGACTTATACAAATTCCTTGGTTAGATCAGGAACATAAAATTCGTGTCAAACGAAAATTTGGATCGATATATCTCACCTCATTCGTGTTTGGTGCAGTCTTTGCAGTTGGATGGACACCATGTATCGGGCCTGTACTCGGCGCAATATTAACGTTAGCTGCCACGAATCCAGGATCTGCGTTTGGGTTATTGTTATCCTACTCACTCGGGTTAGGAATCCCGTTCCTACTGGTAGGATTATTCACGAATGAAGCACAACGCATCATTACAAAATATGGTAAAGTTCTACAATATTTACGCTACGTCTTTGGTGGAATGTTAATTCTCGTAGGAATTTTAGTATTTACACAACAGTTAACTGCCGTTGCAAACTTTGGATTTGCCGCAGAATTTTTAACAGATTTACAATTTAACGGTGTCATTCTTGGTAAAACTCTTAACATCTGGATCGCGTTCCTTGCAGGGATAGTATCATTTTTAAGTCCGTGTGTGTTACCCTTAATTCCTGCCATGTTAACCTATCTTGCGAGTGTTGGAGTGAAAAAATAGTAAGATTTATCAACGCTATCTACCAATAAAATAGAATGAAACAAAAAACAATTATTCTCATTGTTCTTCTTATTGCTATAGTTGGCGTTATTTATTACCTTGAACCAGAATCACAATACGTTCCAAATCAAGCTGAGATAGAATTGAAAGATGGTACGTTTCCAAAAGCACCAGAATTAACAGGGATCACAGGATATCTTAACGTGGAAGAAGACATTCAACTCAGCGATTATAAAGGAAAAGTGGTCTTAATCGATTTCTGGACCTATACATGCATTAATTGTATCAGGACACTTCCTTATCTTACCAGTTGGGATGAAAAATATCGAGATGATGGTCTCGTGATAATTGGCGTGCATGCACCTGAGTTTGCATTCGAGAAAAAAAGAGAAAATGTACAAAATGCCATTGAGAAATATGACATCAAATACCCTGTCGTGCAAGATAATGATATGTTGACGTGGAGAGCATACCAAAATAGATATTGGCCAGCCAAATATGTAGTGGACAAAGATGGATTTATTCGCTACACACATTTTGGTGAAGGGAAATATGAAGAAACGGAACACAAAATTCAAGAGTTACTTGCAGAGACGGGGAAAGATATTGAAGAGGAAACAACACAATTACCTGCAAAACAGCGTTTCCAAACAACACCTGAATTGTATGCAGGATATAAGTTAGCATTACCACGAGGACAAAATCTTGCCAACAAAGAAGGATTGCAACCTGATAAAACTATTACTTACATGGTACCGCAAGAAGTCCCGATAGATACTATCATCTTAAATGGAACATGGCAAAGTAACATTGATGATCTTACTGCACATGATGATGGCATCCTTCTTCTCATATTTACAGCGGCAGAAGTTAACATTGTTGCTGATGCACCCAAACCAATGGAAGTAGACGTGTTTATCGGCGAGAAACCAATCACGAAGGAACATGCAGGAAAGGATGTGCAATTTGATGGAGAGCGGGCATTTATTTTGGTAGATGAACCTGATTTATACAACGTTGTACAAGGAGAATACCAACGTAACTTGCTGTCGTTCAGAGTGCATGAGGGTTTTTCATTTAATGCGTTCACGTTTGGGTAAACGGCAGTTTTAAATACATTTTTTCGTTTCTTACTTTATGACAAGAAAGGTAACCATTCATGAGAACCATTTTCGAATTGCAATATTTGGGTCTGCACGTTTGAAAAAAGGTGATCCACGATACAAATTAGTCTATAATTTAGCAAAAAAGATTGCAGAACAGAAAATGGATATCGTCACTGGTGGTGGGCCTGGATTAATGGACGCTGCAAGTAGAGGGCATCATGCTGGCAGATTAAATGGAAGTCGCGCACACTCAATTGGCTTAACAATCAAACTGCCACGTGAACAACATGATGGATTCCATCTTGATATCAAAAAAGAATATAGTAAATTTTCAGGAAGATTAGATGAATTTATGCGGTTATCAAACGCAGTTATTGTCGCACCAGGTGGTATTGGTACACTTCTTGAATTACTCTACACGTGGCAGTTAGTGCAAGTGAAACATATCTGTGAGACACCCATTATTTTACTTGGAAACCATTGGCAAGGTCTTCTTGATTGGATCAAAAAAGAGATGGCAAACAAGAAGTTAATGAGTCAAGATGACTTTCGTTATATCTTTGTTGTGAATAGTGTTTCAGAGACCATGAAGTTACTCACAAAAGTCAAAGAAGATAGCAAAAAGGGACATGTCTGTAGGAATTTTAGTAAGTATAAACATTAACCCTTATCTCTCATATGACTTCCAACAACAATTGCTGCGGCAATGATAACTAAATTTTTCACGATATACTGCCCTTCTAATGTTAATGAGAAAGGTGTTGAACCAAACGTAACACTTGGTAGTATCAAAAACGGTAAAAATGTTCCAATCATTTGTAATGCAAGTAATGCTAAGCCTATCCGTAATAGTGGTCTGTAGAAAAAACAGAGTCCAATAACAACTTCCCACCACCCAAGAAAGGGAAAAAACCATGTTGGTGAGAACCAATACACCGTGTTTTCTACTAACTGCTGCGCAGGACTTACACCAAGTGGTTTTAAAATTCCAAACCACACAAATATGATTGCTATCGAGTAGCGAAGAAAAGGAAGACCAATTTTACTCATCCATGAAATGGCATCCTTCTCCCATCTCCAATACGATGTATGAAGAGATCCTACAGTATGTGTACCCTTTTTTGAACTCTTTTTTGTCCTTTTCGTTGCCATTATATCGTCATTAACACTGCACGTGCAGGTGCTCCCTCCAATCCTACAAGCAAGAGAGGTAAACAAATGAAAGCGTACTTACCAGGTTTCACGTGCGCTAAACGAAGACCTTCCACAATGGGGATGTGCTGTTTCATCAACGTAATATGCGTAGGATGTCCTTTTTGAGAATGTTCAATGCCAAGGTAATCTATTCCCACCGCTTTCACTTTCTTCTTCACTAAATACGAAGCAGCAGATGCATCAAGATATATGAAATCTGGATTAAATTTAGCCGTTGGATCCAACAAACTATTTGACGTCTTCAACAACACAATATCATTTTCTTGTATAGTAAAAAGTTCAAGGTCTTGTTGCCTGATTTTCTCCCGGACACCTGTAAGATCTAACACCTGACATTTTCCCGATACACGATGTAAATCCATGACATCAATTGTATTCCCGTCCTCCACAAAATGTGATTCCGCGTCAACATGTGTCCCTGTATGTGTATCTAACACTAGTTTGGTTTTACGTAACTTGTCATTCTTCCACGTCAATAATGGATCAAATTTTACCGTATGTTTGTCATCGTACGCACTTATGTTCTCCGTTATCGGCCACGAAATGTCAATAAGTTTCATTTTTTGTTCACCGTATGCCCGCCAAATTCGTTTCGTACTGCAGAGATGACACGTTTTCCTAATACAAAATGGTTCTTTCGTGATTTTCGTTCTTTGACAGCTTGTTCAAATGCCAAGGCATGTCCTTTAACTGATTTTACGGTAGCTTCCAATTCTTCTGTAGTCACACTACTAATTTCCGTTCCAATATTTTTAAAATCCTTACGGCGTAATGCAATTGTTGTCAAATCCAATAACCAACTTCGTATAACAGAAGAATCTTGCCATCCTTCAGTAGCTTCATCTAATTTAATTGGATGTTTAAATTTGTGTAATAATTCAATACCTTCAGCTAATCCTTGTAAGTACGTATATTCTACAATATTATGGACACTTTTCACAAAGTGACCACTTCCTGCAGGACCAAAATATTTGTAGCCTTTCTTTGTAGAAAGAGATTTCATAAACGGTTCAACATATTTATATTGGTTTTTTGGACCACCAATCATTAAGGGGTATCCATTTTGTAAACCCCACACTCCACCAGAAACGCCAACATCAAAAAAATAAACTCCTTTTTTTGTACACCATGTATCATGCCTTTCTGCATTCTTGTAAAAAGAATTTGCACCATTAATAATGATATCTCCTTTCTTTACTAAACGTAAAACTTTTTTGATAGTATCATCAGTAATTTTTCCGGCAGGTAACATCAACCATATTATTTTTCTTTCCCCTAATTTCCCAACCAACTCTTCAATTGAAAAAGCAGGTTCAGCTCCTTTCCGAGCAACTCCCCTCACCTTTTTTGGACTTCTATTATACGCAACAACTTTATGCTTCTTATGTAATAACCGTAAAACCATGTTATACCCCATTCTTCCTAATCCAATAAATCCAATTTTCATGTTTTCCACCTGATTTTATGTTTCGTATTCCACATTTTCAACTCTGTAGGGCCAGTACTTCCTTGTTTATATTTGTACACAGTTTTGGAACGAGCAAGCGCTCTGTCAACCACTTTCCACGCTGCTTCAATACCATCTTGACGAACGAATGCCGCTTGGTCACCTTGCATCACGTAATGAAGTAATGTTTCATATGCTTCCGGTGTGTTTGGACCGAAGACGCAAGATTGACAAAAATCAAGTTTGATTGGTGTCACGAAGGATTTCCCAGGCACTTTCCCATTTATTTGGAACGTGATTCCTTCATTCGGTTGAATTCGAATCGAGAGTGAATTAGTATCTTCAGGACACATTGGAAGAAGACATGCAACTCTCTTAAATTTAATATGGATGCCTGCTTCACGTTTGGGAAGTTTTTTACCTGACATTAACAAGAATGGGACACCTTTCCACCGTTTGTTCGATATGCGAAGATGTAAGGCAGCAAATGTTGGCGTGATAGAACCTTTCGCCACATTCTTCTCTTTCAAATAGCCTTGATACTGTCCAAGTAACAAATCATGAATACGCATTCTCTTGAAAGCATCCACTTTCCTGTCACGAATCGCATCCCCTGAAAGATCTTTAGGTGGTTCCATCGCAATGAGAGCAGCTAACTGTAATAAATGGTTCTGCACCATATCACGGACAACCCCATATTTATCGTAATACCCTCCTCTTCCATCGATTCCGATATCTTCATTAATATAAATCTGCACTTGTTCAATGTGGTCTTTATTCCATAACGGTTCTAAGATTCTATTTGTAAATCTCACTAAGGAAATGTTTTCCACGAACTCTTTCCCAAGGTAATGATCGATACGGTAAATATGTTTCTCCTCAAAAATTTTCCGAATGGTTTTGTTAATCTTTTTCGCTGATTTCAAATCATGCCCGAACGGTTTCTCATACACCACCCGTGGCCATTCTTTCTTATGTTTACACATATGGTACGCTTCCAAATGTTTTGTAATGACTTCAAAATGTGCAGGCAGCGTTGCAAGATACACAATCATTTTACCTGGTAATTTCCATCGTAATTCGGTCTCTTTCACCACTTTTTTGAGTTGCACATAATCCTCTTTCTTGTAGAAGTCAAGGGAGGTATAGACTGCACGTTTCGCAATGTTGTCCCACACTTCCTTCTTTCCATTTTTGACGTACTTCTTGGCAGAGTTGATGATGGAATCCATTGACGTTTTTTTCCTCGACGCACCAATAATCGCAAAATGACGTGCCTTCCCCTTCGCAACGAGATGATAGATAGCGGGAAGTAATTTCTTTTTTGTTAAATCACCCGTTGCACCTAATAAGACGAATGTAACACCATCATTTATTTGTTTTCCAGCCATTTTATTCCACAATAGGATTGATTTGTTGTTTGAAAATCTTGGATACTTTTTCTGTATAATGTACAATATTCTTTTTGAACCATGCGGGATGAGATGCTTGAATCTTACCGATAATGTAATACCCAATAGCCATCATCGCGCCATAACCAGCATTCTTAGGTAAGGGTATGTACAAATGATGCTCGCCAAACTCTGTATAACGACGACCAAACGTAATAAATAACTCGTTCTTCGCTGGCACAACTGTTGTTGCATGTTTCACATATTCATACGTTTCAATATCCCTTGCAATATTTCTGCCAAACAATTCAATGAACTTAACATTTAAAAGACGAATGATCCCTTCAAACTCTTCCGGTACGACGAGATAATAGCGTTTGTATTTGGAAAAGTCTGGCATCTTGATTCTATCTATCGATTTTTTGATGAATTGTATGATCTTTCGTGGATCTTCTTTCGTCATTCCTAAAATCGGCCCCATGTACGTGGAGGTGTTATACGTATAGGGTTCCCTGTTTTTAGGGAAAAGATAACAATCATACACATGTTTATGGTCAAGAAACTTTTTCGCTGGTGCATCTTTATTATTGGTAATGAGTGTGACGTGTTTTCCAAATTTTTCACTACATTCCGCAATAATTGGCGCATGTTTCTTCCCAGATGCAGAAATAAGCACAACACCGTCAATTGATTTAATGTTTTTTAATTTCTGTTTGAACGTACTTTCATCCGCAAACACCACATCTTTCTTCCCAAACAAGATTCGACCAGTTGCAATGGCATTCCCACTTCCTACCACGAGAGGATGTTTATAAGGTATTTTTAATTTTGGAATTTTCGTTTTGGAAAAGAGTTCTAACGCCGCCAACACACAGACATCCAAATTAGGAATGTTGTTCGTGGTAAAGGATTGCATGATGTCTCGATATTTCATTGTAAGTTCGTCCTCATTTTTCCAAACAACACCATCAAACCAAGATTCACTAAAGAGAGGATGAAAGCACCAATAAGACTTGCAAGTCCAATGAGAACCCCAAAAAACGCGTCGTGAGACCCAAATAGCATGAGTATGAAAGAATATCCCAATAAAAGAAGCGACGTTGAGGCTGAGATTAATCCAAAATAAAGGAGACGTTTCATCAACGACATCTTTTCAAGAAGATAGAACACAAAACAACCAAGAATCGCGGGGATTGTTAACCATAAGATTGGGCCAAGACTTTTCATAAAATCAAGGGTTTGTTGGGCCCCATTAATTTGCATGAAATAAATAGATCCAACATACGAGATAAGAACACTAAGAACAGAGACAATAGATAACTCTAATTTATATCGGCGAAAAACGCTCATCACTCCTTTCCATTTCATTTCTCCACATCCTTAATTTCAAACCAACCCTTCCCTTTTGGTTTTCTTTTTTTGACCGATCTCTTCGTTTTCAAATCTCGGGCTAATTTTACAACTGCTTTCTTGCCTTTAACGACACGTGATTCTTTAGCTGCTGGTTTCGATGACGGATCGTGCGTACCACCTTCTGTCATTCGGACATACGCTGGCACGATATCTTTAGTAAATTTCGCCATCCCTTCATACGTTTTGGTATGTTTCAACATGTTCTGTATTACTGAGAATGGAAGTGTTGCAGCATCTGCATGATGGAGTGCTGCCTCTCTAACTTGACGTATATTCCGTAATGAGGCAGCTAACACTTTTGTTTTAAATCCGTAGTGTTTCAAAATTTGAGAACATTTCCACACTAAATCTACGCCAGAAACAACTCCATTATCATCATATGGCTTCTTCCCTTTCCACATCCCCTGCCACGGAAAATAATCTGTCTTCTCAAATGTAATCCTGTTACGTTTCCGAATATAATCATCCATCCTTCCTGCAAAAGGACTTACATATGTCGCGCCTGCTTTTGCTGCCAATAGTGCTTGCTCGGGTGTGAAAACAAGGGTAACGTTCACAGGAATTTTCTTATCAGCGAGTGCTTTAATTGCACGAAGACCATCAAAATGGGTAGTGTCCGTATCTTTAAACGCGGGATTGATGGGAATTTTAATGACAATATTTCGTGCAATAGGATTGAACAATTTGTAGAGAGCAAGACCTTGCCGTATCATTCCGTCAGCGGTTGTTTCCGTTACTTCCAAACTAACAGGTGTTCCTTTCGCCACTTTCAGAATTTCAGTGATATATGTCTGTAGATCTAATCGATGTGCTTTCTTATGCCGTGCATCGACCGCTTTCTTCATTAAACTGGGATTCGTCGTGACACCATCCGCAATACCCCATGCATAGGCCTGCCTAATTTCATCAATGTCAGCACTATCTATGAAAATCTTCATTTACACACCCCTTTTGTGTAATTAAACAGTATATCCTCTTAAATGTTACGGAAATGAGGAAGAAGAAAAATGGAATAAGAGATATAAAATCATTCAGGAGGCGACTCACCAGCCTCTTCAGATGAATCACCACCACTATTCGGTGCATCACACAGAATATAAGGGCATCCAGTCGTTTCGAAATCAGTTTCGGTCCTTGCATCCCACCCATCACCTTTCGCTACACATTCCTCCCGTTTCGCATCTAACTCTTCCGCAGATGGACATTCACTACATCTAATTTGTGCACATGGCCACTCTTGCCCTTCAAACCATTCTGAATACCTGTATGCCAAAAAGTTTTCACCTTTCGCTTCACAATCAAGGGTCGCTTTCTCAACTAACGGTTCAGGCGTACAGAGACTAATTTCCCCTCCTGCACAATACACCGTTTCGCATCCATTCGCGTCAGGAAGAGAGAAATCCCCTAGTCCTTTTTCGTCACATGTATCTTTCATATCACGCAGCGCAGCAGCAGTGAAACATCCGTCTTTCCCAATCTTCGTGAGGTCTTCTTTCTTTGGCACAACTGTTATTGGCGCAGCACATAAATCGGTATCATCTTCTTCATCTACAACGATCACGAAATAAACTGTTTTCGTTGTAACATCCCCCCAATCACAAATAGTATCATCAATCTTCAAACTTGACGGCACTGCTGTTTTGTACGGCTTATCAGTACCTTTACCATATCGTTCGAACTGATCACACGATATCGCAACTCGCTTATATTTAAGTGAATCATCAGAGAACTCGATGTCAACCATCACATTTTCATTTCCTTTCACTGTATCTTTTGCTAACGTAATTTCACACTGAGGATTCTTCACATTAATATCAGAAATGAACGATGTTGCGGCACGTTCTTCCACGATCTCAATTTGTTCTTCAATCGCTTCCTCAACTCGCTCTTCTTGTGTTTTTGGCGGTTCTGCTGGAACAACAACTTCCTTTGGTTCAGGTGGTGTTACAATAGGAGGTGATTGGATATCTTCTGGTTCCACTCCAGGCGATTCACCAGTACCATCCCCTCCAATAGCACGCTCGGTTTCCGTAGAACTTCCATCAAATGCTTGCTGTCCAGCAGATGCAGTATCGTCTGTAAACAACTTTGCAAAGAAATTACCTATTTTACAAAAAAAACCACATGACGCATCGTTTTCTTCTTCTGCTAAAACAAACGGAGAGAGTAATACTATCAGACAAAGAGACAAGGAAATAAGTTTTTTCATAGACATAGAGATTTAATTGTAATATTTAAAACTACTGTCTCCTCACTTCGAAAACGCAACAACCGCCGCACCATACAAACTGACGTTATAATCAGCAATAACTGTCACAGGAATCTTTTCTAAGACATGACCCATCTTCTCAGAAAAGGTAAATTCCTTCCTAAAAATGTCATGCGTAAATATCTCAGCATTATCTGCCGCAATGCCACCTGCGATATAGACACCACCTACCGCCATGGTATCTAGCGCGAACGATTTCGCGCATCGTCCATAGAACTTCAAGAACATCAAAAAGGCGGCATGGCAATGCTTGTCTTTATGTTTATAGAGTGAGATAAGACGAGAATTGTACCCAGAGGAATGCACCTCTTTAGAATATTTTGTCTTTGTAAACTTCTTTTTTGTTCCCGCAAAAAGATACATATGTACTAACCCCCTTCCAGAAAGAACATCTTCCCACTCAACATAATTGTGTTTTTTCCGCTTACGGATAAATTCAAGTAATTGGAACTCTTCTTTATTGATGATTGGGAGCGGCGTATGGCCGCCTTCAGAGGAAAATGGAACATAAATTTTCTTCTTGTCATCATAGAGCAAGATTCCTTTCCCAAGACCTGTTCCTGCACCTAGTACAACGCGAGGCGCCTTCTCCACACTTTTTCCACGTTTCGCATTCACTAATTGTTTTCCGCGTAACACCGAGACACCATAGGCAATCGCTTGAAAATCATTAATTAACGTCACATGACGTAAACTTGTCTTCCTACATAAATCTGTTTTTCGGATGTGTAAATTCAAATTCGTTAAATTACAGACAGTTGCATTCTTAGAAATGGGACATGCCGCTGCGAAACATGCATGGCGTAATGTCCATCCAAATTCGCCTTTCACATACGCTAACATATCAGCGACAACAGACGTGAAATTCGTAATGTCACGACTTTTATAATGAATTGAAACAAGAAGTATTATTTTTCCATTTTTCTTCCCAAGAATACCGAAGTCTGTCGTCGTTCCCCCGATATCTCCAACAAGAACGTGGGACGTGCATTGTACCTTTGAATGGATTTTTTGGTTGAAATCGAGCATTTTCATAGTCTCAATGATACTGTAACAAATAAAAAAAGATTGAAAAAATTTACAAATGTCCTCGAACAGCTTTTAATAAGCCAGTTTTTGTTCGTGCAGCACGTAACGATTTTGCAACTGCCTTCTTTTGCATCACACCTTCAACCCAATTTGCGAAATCATGTTTCTCCTCATTCACGTGATGTGTAAACGTAGACGCATTCATTCGTTTCAACGCCGCAGGCAA
>NZBO01000032.1 GCA_002686315.1 archaeon
TGATGTGTCGCTCCATCTGGACCAACGGAAATGCCTGCATGTGCACCGATTACCTTTACGTTTTGATTGTTATAACAGATCGTCGTTCGAATTTGTTCCCAACATCTCCCTGGGCAGAACATCGCATAACTGCTTACAAACGGTACTTTGCCAACTGCAGCAAGACCAGCTGCAACTGTCACTAAATTTTGTTCCGCGACACCCATCTCAACAAACTGTTTTGGATATTTTTTCGCAAACTTCGTCACTCGCGTTGAATCTGTTAAATCAGCACAGAGTACCATATATTTTTTGTTCTTGCCAAGCATGACAAGCCCATCACCATAGCCATTTCGTGTCGGGACTTTTGGACGAAAGAAGTTGAGATTCATATTTTTGTTCAATCCTTTCAATTCTGTTAGGTCCATTTACTTTCTCCCTCCTTTCTTCTTCAACATATGCAATGGCTGGAAACGCCAATGTACATCAACCCAATCGCCACGCTGCCTGACTTCCTCTGCATGAATCTCATCCATCGCAATCTCACCTTCTTCAGGCTTTGGTGGTTTGCCATGCCAATGGTAATCACCTTCCATGAAATCAACTCCTTTTCCTGGAATCGTGTTGGCAATAACCATAAGTGGTTTCCCTTTATTATTACGTGCTTTTTGCAATGTTTTCAACACGACGTTCATATCATTCCCATCAATCGTGACAACGTTCCAATTGAATGCTTTATATTTTGCATCTAACGGATCAAGTGGCATCACTTTTTCGGTATCGCCATCAATTTGGATATAATTCCGATCTGTAATGGCAATTAAGTTAGATAACTTGTGTTTCCCTGCGAACATGACTGCTTCCCAATGATTTCCTTCATCCTGCTCTCCATCCCCACAGGACACCCAGACAAGATTTTTTTTCCGGTCACGTTTGAATGCGAGCGCCATACCACATCCTTGCGAAAGCCCAGATCCAAGCGGACCTGATGTTGTTTCTAATCCAGGTAACGCCTCACGATGTGGATGTCCTTGCAATCTGCTTCCAAACTTACGTAATGTTAACAATTCCTTTTTTGGGAAATAACCAGTGTTTGCCATGACGGCATAATGCAGTGGACAAATATGACCATTTGAAAGAATAAATCGATCACGTCCTTCCCATTTTGGTTTCTTTGGGTTATGTTTAAGGACGTTGAAATAAAGTGCAGTGAATATATCCGCCATCCCCAATGGACCTGCCGAATGACCTGACTTTGCTTCTACCAAAGAAGTAATAATATCTTCCCTAATAACTTGTGCCATGAAACGTAGGTCTTTAAGATTAGTTAATTTCTTCATCGTACCCTCTTTTTAGAATAAAATAAAACAGAATGAATTAATAAATGTTTGGTTGAACGAAAAAAATAATAATTTAACAAAACTCACACGTACCTCCTTTCGTTTTGATAACTTTCTTCTTTCCTGCCTTCTTCTTCGCTGCTGATTTCTTTTTGACTGTTTTTTTCTTTTTTGTTGCCATATTGTTAACCTCTTTTTTATTGTTTCTTATGCTCTAATTTTTTCTTTTTATCTGTAAGTTGTGCGAAATTCTCTCTGCTTGTAACAGGACGACCTAACTCTTTTTCAGCTCTCGTTTTTGCATCTCCCGCTACCTCGCCCCCTCTCTTCGCAACGTCTTTGCTTTTAGAGAAAGTGTCTGGTTTTTCTTCTTGCGAAAGTTCTGTTGTCATACGTTCACCTAACATTGTAAAGATTAACTCAAGATCATTCATGTGATCTCGTAGATTGGCTTTTGATTGTTTAGGTAATTCTTTAAATCTTTTGTATTCACTTGGCGCCATACCAAACGTCGCTTTCGATATTTCTGCCGTAAGAATCGCGAAATCTCGCTGATCTTCAATGCCCCTCTCTTTCCACTCATCGGTCAAGTTTTGTCGTATGGCAACACCTCGTAGCCTTTTGTCAATCCAATCTTTTGGGTACCCCTTAGCTTCATACATTTCCTTCATTCTCTCTTGAGCTAGTTCTGGGTTTTCTATTTCATCAATCCTTTCCTTACCTACTCTTGCTAGCCATCTCTTGAATGGTTCAGCATTTTTACTTGGTATTGACTGAATGAGACGAAAAATATCTTTTGTGTTCCCTGCGAGAGTGTTTCTTTTCTTGCCCGTTTCGGTCAGCATTTCTACGTGGGGACAATTTGTCCCTAGGTAGCTTCCCAACTCTTCATCCCTCTTACGCATCTTTTTCAGATAATCCGTAGGGTTAGAGCTATCTGTTAACACCTTGACAATATCAACCAAAGAATAAAACCACTCTTCCTTAAACCACGTTCTTCGTATTTTTGTACTTCGAAATACAACTAACGCCCTCTCAGATTCTGTATCTATCATTATGTATACTAAAAATAATTACTACTTTATATACTTAGCTCTTAAGCTCATCTCATCAATGTTTTCATTTCTTCTTCAGTTAACGGTGTTGCCATGTATGCAACGAAACTATCATCGCTTTCTAATAATGTCTCTTCAAGAAATCCTGCTCCTTTGGCTCCTAACTCTATTAACCGTTCACGTAATTCTGGAATCGTTGAATGAGGATCATATTCATCAGGATCTCGTAAATGGAAAATTCTATAACCTCGTCCAGCAAAAAACTTTCTATCATTTCGTGGGCAAGGTCTTGCCATATCTAAATCAACGTTTTGTCCTTCATTTGGTGGTAGGTACGTATCTATCCCGCACACCATATGGGGGAAGATATCTCCCTGTTTTGCTGCTTCTTGTATTTCATTGGTTACAAAACCTTCATATATCAATTCCATGAATCAACAATGTTTGACTAATATATAACTATTATTGTTGTCCACTACTTGATCTAAAACGAAATATACCAAATCATGAAGATACCTAACGCGATTAAAAACAATCCTGTTGCAAGTCGCATTAAACCACGTTGTTCCTTCCGCCATTTCTCTAACTTCTTGGATGATTTGCCAAAGTAGGCAATACCAATAATGACGAATAATGGTAAGACGAATATTAAGTTATATAACAGTAATAAAGGGATGCCTGTTGCAATGTCACCTTGACCTAGTATTGCGAGGATTGCAAGGTACGGTGCACCTGTGCAGGGAAGTTCCACTAAGACGACAAAAATACCAAGTAATCCTGCTGCGAGGAAACTTAGCCAGGTATTTTTCTTATTAAGTTTCTCAATTTTTTTCGTTAACTTTTTCAGTCCTGCTGCACCACCAGGAATCATTTGTAAACTGAATCCCTTTCCATACCAGAAATAATCTTTGATTTCTAATAACCCTGCTCCAATAGCAATGATGGCAGCAATCCAATAGACAGTCTGTGAAAAATTAAATGAGACGGTGAATTTCAAAAATCCAAGACCTATAAAAAAGTACGCTAAGTACACAACTAGCGTATAAAACAATCCTCCCATCACCATTCTCTTTGGTGATTTAAAGACTCTCGTCATAAATGCAATTAAAAAGATCAGAACACCAAACACACAAGGGTTAATACTGTCAAGCAGTGCTGCACCAACGAGAATTGGAAGTGTTAATCCTTCTGGAAGAACCATTATGAATTTCCTCCTATTTGCACATCCTCACACCCTGCGAACACTTGCAGTTCTGCTAATGTCATAAAGCCTACTTGTCGTTTGACTTCTTCACCCTCTGGTTCCAAAATCCATGTAGGTGTTCCCTCGATACCTTTTGATAAACATAATTCTGTTTGTGCGTTCTCGCCTTGCGGATGACATTCAATTTCGTTAATTTCTTCAAACGCATCGCCAAATAATGCTCTTGTTTTCGCGCAGACACCGCACCTGAAGGAGCCATACATATTCACACCATTCTCGGTGATACATTGTGCAAGCGGCGTGTAATCAACATCTGGCTCGCTACTTGGAAGGTTAAAGACAATGAGCGGAATAAGATTGAGAATAATGATAGTGACGATCCATGGTTTGAGTGCCTTGATGATCTTTTTCTTTTTGAGTTTTGATCCTTCTTTTTTATACAGATAGAGCGCCAACCCAAACATAATGAGGATGAGAACATGCACAACGGTACAGAACGGACATAATGCCTCTAATAAAATTTCTGCGATGATCATGTAGGTTATGAATGCTACTCCTGCAATAGACCATGCAAGAATACCTGGAATCAATTCTTTTTTCTTTATAGCATGCCATGCAGCGAAAAACATAACGACCATCCATAACGCACCAAAGACTGCGACGGGAACATTCAACAATTCCGAGTACACACTCGAATTAACAAGGGAGCATGATACCGTTTCTGAGAAATCACAGACGCTGCTTCCAGCTGAAAAATGTTCGTACGTTAAATAGATAGATGTTCCAAATCCTAGTACTGCAAGGATCATGATGCTAATAAGAATTTTTATGTAGGATGATTTGTTCATGATAACCTCTTTTCACTCTGCTAAATTAGTTCTTGTTAATAAAGATTGTGATTACATCTGTACATACATTCTTGTCTTTTGAACGCAATAATTATATACTCTCTTCCATTACCATATGTGTCTCAATTATATATTGTCTTTATTTTTTAACAACTTTAGATACACGATGGATCTCTCAAAAACACTCCAAACAAACGATATTATCATTTGTCTACTTCCCGCTATAGGATATAATGAGGCAGTGAGCGTGCTTACCTCTAACTTTAGTGGGAAACCTGTGTGTTACGTTACACTTAACAAAACGAGTTCCGCTGTTGCAGAGATGTGTGCTCGTCATAATGTCGATACAAAAAATTTCGTGTTTGTTGACGGTGTAACGCCATTAATCTCTGAGGAAAATGTACATAAACATCATTTTCATGTTGATAGCATTACGTCGTTAGTTACCTTATCCTCCAATATTGAACAATCTATTGGTGGTACGTCTGATTGTGTCGTGTTTGATTCACTCGTTAATTTATGTGGTTCACATTCACGTATTGAAGTACGGGAGTTTTTCATCCATTTGTCTGGAATCTTACGCAAAAAAAAGTATAAGGGAATCTTTTACATTACAGGCAAACGTGAGGAAGATCAACTCATTGGTGGCATTAACAATTTAAGCTTGTTAGTTGATGATTTAAGTTCGTATACTGACCTGATTATTGATGTTGTACCAGAAGAGTAAGCGTATTTTTTCTCCTATAAAGAAAGATCTATCGAAATCTTTAAATACATTTTAGAATTTTGGTGAACTATGAAAAAGAAAATCATGATTGTGGATGACGATCCCGACATTCGTATGACTGTCAAAACCATTCTTGAAAAGGAAGGATATGGAGTTGTTGAAGCGAATGATGGAGATGAATGTCTTACAAAATTAGCCAGTCATAAAATCGAATTAATATTACTTGATATCATGATGCCAGGAACTCCTGTTCGGGAAGTCGTGAAAAGAATAAAAGATACCAAAATATTGTTTGTAAGTGTTGTTCGAACGACGGAAGCCGAGAAAGAAGGACTGTTTGCAACAAAAAACATACTTGGATTTGTACATAAACCATTTGATATCCAGGAATTGGTTGACGTTGTGAAGAAAAATACGTAAATTGTTGTTTTCTTATTTTCTATCTCTATTTGTTTCTTAATTTCTCTTTTTTCAAAAAAAAACATTTAAGTAATAGGAAAAATACCTTCTCTAAAAAAAGAGGCTCAATGAAAGGAATTAGTTTTTTTAAACGGAACCTAGTCATGTCGTTACTTCTCGTACTCATACCTGCGTTGCTTGTGGGAACATTCGCGTTTTTCACACTACAGGCAGAGTTGATTGATCAGATATCTGAAGAGAGACAAATCATTGTGGAACAACAAGCGAATCAAATACGTGAATTGTTACATAGCCAAGAAAACCAAGTTCTTCTTATGCGAGATTTGCCTCCTATTTCTGGTATCATTCGTGCTGCACAACATAATGGTATCGATCCTGTAGATGGTTCTACCTTGAATGAGTGGAAGAAACGGTTAGAAGATGTTTTTCAGCGAATGATGGGATTAGATGGAGATATAGATCGGGAAAGAAACGTACCGAAAGTTCAAGGAACAACGTAATTTCATCCTTAAAGTAGAGAAAGTAACGGAAGAGGCTATCGAGGAAAAATTTGAGGAATCGAGAACGATAATTGATGACATCCGTGATGAAGGTATTCCAACAGAACTATTTGAAGATCTCTATAAACAAGCGGAGACTGCAATTAAGAATGAAGATTTCACACTGGCAGATGAATTGCTTGAGGAGATGGATCGACTGAAGGAAGTTGCAATTGAAACGAGAGATCTCATTACAGATGTGCAGCAGCGTCTTGAAGAAGCGATTGAGAAAGGACTTGAGACACCTCTCACAAGAAAAGAGTTAGCACTTGCAGTACTTGCATTTGAACGATCGGATTTCGATACTGCATTGGAACGTATCCGTGATGCACAACTACAATATGTGTTGGAAACAAAAGGACAGTTTAATGTAGTGCAATTCCTTATTGATTGGTGGGGAGCGGTGATTGGCGGAATACTCTTTTTAGCATTCTTCCTCTTCTTGCTCTACAAAAAACTCTGGTTCGTGTTTGCCGCGAGACGCTTACGAAGCTTACAACAGGAAGAGAAAGTCATCACGAATTTGCTTCGTGAAAATCAGGACAAATTTTTCAGTAAGAAAGTTATTTCACGGTCACAGTACGACCGGTTTGACAAACAGTACCGTGCACGTCTTACCAAACTTCGTCAGTTACGACTCAAGCTCCGAAATGCACGTGTTAAGTACGTCGATACCAAGTTGGCGCTTCAAAAAGTGCGTAGGGAGAAAAAGAAAGTAGAAGAGTTGATGAAAGAGGTACAGCGGAAATATCTTGTGAAACGGTCCATTACGCGACAACAGTTTGGTGACATCATGAAATCACATAGGACAAGATTGAATGAAATTGATCATGAGATGGCAACAATCCGCGACCGAGAGGGGAAGAAAAAATCGTCCCCTCGTAAATCACGTTCAACATCACGTACAACAAAATCTTCAAAAAAGAGAGGCAAACGAAAATGATAAACACAATACTACATAATTATAAAATTGGAAAGGTGACGAAAAAATGGTGAAATCAAACAATTTCATACGAGAGCATACAGGATATTTTGCGACACTTGTTGTTGTTGTTGCAGCCACACTTATATTATCACTGGTGACGAATGGTGATGGAATTACAGGACAATTTAGTCTTGTAGATCTTGCACCCAAAAGTTTTACCTTCTCAGTGCCTGATAATGTAAGTTTGGAGGAGGCGTCGTTTGCGCTCGATAATTCACGGGAAGATATCAATATTCTTCGCACAGCGAATGTGAGAACACAATTTGTCGAAGATGCGTTACGTGAAGCGGAAACAGCCTTTGAACAGGAAAATTATGTGCAGGTTCTTCACTTAACTTCACTTATTGAACACATACGGAAAGATGCCATTGAATTGCAAGATGGCAATGAATTATTGAAACGAAACATACATGCCGCGGAGGAGGAAGGTGTCAGCATGGAAGGGTTCCCGGTAATGATGCAATCAATCGATGAAGCAATCTATGAACTACGCTTAGATGAAGGACATCGTTTAATGTTTCGTGCGGAAGCGAAGTTAGATGAAGCGACACGTGAATCATCGAGGTTAACACGAGTAGCATTGTTAAGTAAAAATTTCGTTGTACGATATTGGTGGCAGATCATTCTCGTACTCATTATTCTTGCAATTCTTGCTCGGCCTGCATATCGTAAGATGCACAAAAAAATGTTGAAACGAAAAGTAGCGAAGTTGAAAAAACAGATGGCGTTCAACAAAGAAATGATTAAGAGTCTTCAACGTCGTGCGTTCGTGGATGCGAACATGAGTACGAGTACGTATAAAGAGAAAGCGGCTGCCTATGAGACGAAAATTGCAGAAATACGTCATACAATCCCGGTCCTTGAAGCGGAAATCGCGGGGAAAAAGATTGGAGTTGTGAAACAGAAAAAGGGAGTAATTAAAATAGCAGATAAACCTGGTGTGAAAGAGAACAACAAAAAGAAATCATCCAAGAAAAAATGAAACATAGTTTGATATGACTTACACAATGGCGCAACAATCAATTGAAGAAAGATTGGATATTTGGCATGCAGAGACAGGTTGCACACAGCATGAACAGATATCATTACGTGAGATTAGTTTCCTTACCATTTGTGGGGTTACGTTGTCGGTATTAGTCTGGATTACCTCGTTCTTACCGTCACCTGCGTGGATATTAGTCTCACTCTTTTTGTATGTTTCCGTCTTAACATTAGCGTCGCATATTGTTCCTAAATTTGGTGTTTCTATCGGTATTACGTTTATTTTCTCAGTTGGGACGTTCATGCTCACAGACCTTGGTGTTGTAGGATGGCATAAGGTATTGGTGTTATTTTTGGGAGCATTCTTTTTTGAGGTTGTCCTTGTAATGAGCACAAAACTTCCCTCTCCCTCTTTTGGCATGATTATTGCAGCGGTAGTTGCAGCGGGGAGCATTCCACTTCTTACGGCGCTTTCATTATCCCCTTCACTTGCGTTGACGCTTCCTATACCTCTTCTGAACCTCATTTTGTTTGCAGCGCTGATCGGTCTTGCAAGCGGTATTTGTATGTCCATAACTTGGATATGGATTCGACAGATGAAACCCATTGTGAAATTACGTGGCTATATGGGAACGTTAGTTGAGAGTGTTTTTTCGTAAGCAATATGTTGTTTGTAACTTTAGATTTTTGTGTACAGTATTCTTTGATAATATAATTTTTTTTACATGATTTGAACAACGTATATAGCAAAGAATATAAAGGAAAAAAATGTTACTATTAAAAAAGAGGTGTCTAATGATGGCAAAAGTGAATGTATACACTACAAGTACTTGTCCTTGGTGTAAAAAAACGAAGGCATGGCTTAAAGAGAATAAAATTTCATTTAAAGAATTTAATGTTGCAGATGATGCGAAAGCACGTGACAAAATGATTGAAAAATCAGGTCAAATGGGTGTGCCTGTCGTTGAAATTGGTGACACGATCATTGTTGGGTTTAACCCGAAAGAGATGGAGAAGGCGCTCAAATGAGTAATTGGTGTGATCTTACAGAATGACACGTCATTTCGTGCTTGGTAACAAGAACATTTTAGTTGGACTAGATAATCATGGCCGAATCCGGGATTTCTACTACCCTTATGTTGGGCAGGAAAATCATGTTAATGGGAAAATTCATCGATTTGGTATCTGGGTGGATGGGAAGTTTAGTTGGTTGGAAGATCCAACGTGGCAGAAAAAACTTTCTTATCAGAACGAAACACTTATTACTCATGTTCTAGCACGAAATGACGACGTTGGTCTTGAAATCGAGTTATGTAGCGGTATTACACCAAACCATGGTATCTTTTTGAGACATGTTCGTATCACAAATTTATGGGATTCAACACGGGAGATTCGTTTATTTTTTCATCAACAATTTGATGTATCGGAAGGAAATATTGGTGACACTGTCTATTATAACCCTCTTTGTAAGTCAATAATTCACTACAAAGGCAAACGCTATTTTTTAATGAATGGCAGTATGCAAAATGGAGATAAGCGCAAAGGTAACACAGGCATTGCAGAATATGCAACTGGGTTGGTAGGTGAGTATGGTCGTGAAGGAACGTGGAGAGATGCGGAAGACGGTGTATTAAGTAACAATCCTGTAGAACATGGGTCTGTTGATAGCACGGTTGCGTTCCATGGTTCCATTGCGCCGAGAAAAACGACGGAAATGCACTATTGGATTTGTGTGGCTGATTCGTACAAATCTGTCTCNGAATTNCANGNACATNTNTTGAANGAAACNCCNGCNACNTTGCTTGAGGAAATTGGAAAATATTGGCGNACNTGGGTAAATAAAACGAAATTTAAATTTCCNAAATTACNNCCNNAGGTTGTTGATTTGTTTAAACGATCGCTTCTTATCATTAATACTCATGTGGACAAACGTGGCGCGATCATTGCATCGAGTGATTCAGAGATGCTTCATTTGCGTAAAGATACATACAGTTACATGTGGCCGCGAGATGGTGCACTTATTGCGAGATCATTAGATCGGGCGGGATATAGCGACATTACGGAACCATTTTTCGCATTTTGTAACACTGCATTGTCGGATGACGGCTATCTTTTCCACAAATATCGTCCCGATGGAAGTTTGGGAAGTTCGTGGCATTCGTGGGTGAAACAAGGTCATATACAATTACCTATACAGGAAGATGAATCTGCACTTGTGGTCTATGCGCTATGGAAACATTTCGAATTGCATGGTGATCAGGAATACATCGAACCTTTTTTGGAATCTCTCATTCGTCCGATTGCAGAATTTATGGTTTCATTTATAGATGAAAAAACAGGGTTACCAAAAGAGACATATGATTTATGGGAGGAAAAGTTAGGTATTCATACCTTTACGTGTGGGACGGTGTATGCAGGGTTGATTGCAGCTGCCAATTTTGAGCGTCTCATCGGTGATTCAAAACGAGAAACAAGATATCGAGCGGCAGCAGAATCCATCAAAAAAGCAGTCTTAACACACCTTTTTGATGATGAGTTAGGGTATTTCATTAAAATGGTGTATTATGATGGTGATGAACTTAAACGTGATACTACGGTTGATCTTAGTAGTACGTATGCCATGTTTGAGTTTGGATTTCTTGAACCAGATGATGAGAAAGTACAACGAAGTATGGAAGTCTGTATGCGCCGGCTACAAATCAAGACACCAATTGGCGGGTATGCACGCTATGAAAACGATTATTATTACCGCCGTGATCAGGAAGGAACGCCTGGTAATCCGTGGTTTATCACAACATTGTGGGTTGCGGAGTGGTACATCGCGCTGGCGAAGAGTGAAAATGATTTGCAGCCGGCGATCGAAATATTTAACTGGGTTGCCTCCCACGCTCTTGAGACGGGTGTACTACCAGAGCAACTTGATCCACATACTGGTGAGCCTGTTTCCGTTGCTCCATTAACGTGGAGTCATGCAGCGTTTGTGATTGCGATCAATAAATATTTGGAAAGATTACATGAATTAGGAATCTGTGAAATGTGTAATCCACCTCAATTAAGAAAAATATCATGAGATGAATTCAATGAGTGCAATGAGAGTATTAATGTTTGGATGGGAATTTCCTCCCTATAACCAAGGTGGACTTGGAACTGCGTGCGAAGGGCTCGTGAAAGGCTTAACCACGCAGGGAACTGATGTCACCTTAGTATTACCGCGACACCAAGAATGTGTGATACCTGGTTGCCGTATCATCTCCCCCCAATTCAAAAAAATTATGGTTTCATCTCTCTTACATGGCTATGCTACATCTGAGGCATATGATGCAATGTGGGCTGATAAAGGGAAACCGTCGTTATATGGTCGTAATCTTTTTGCGGAAGTGCATCGCTACGCTGCTGCGGCGCAGGATGTGGTTGCAGAAGAGGATTTTGATGTCATTCATGCGCACGACTGGTTGACGTATAAAGCAGGACTTGCTGCGAAAAAAATGAGTGGGAAACCGTTAGTGGTACATGTGCACGCAACTGAATTTGACCGTACAGGTGACGGTGCCGTAAACCAGTATGTCTACGAGATTGAACGTGAAGGTATGCAAGGCGCAGATAAAGTAATCACCGTAAGTGAATTTACCAAACGAAAAGTTATGGAACAATATGGCGTCCCTGCAGCAAAAATCGAAGTAGTGCATAATGCTGTTGCCTTTAATTCACATGATTTTAGGGATGCTATTGCTCTTCAAAAACAAGCTCCTCTCGTGTTATTTCTTGGTCGGTTAACATTACAGAAAGGACCGGACTATTTTATTCAGGCAGCCAAAAAAGTGTTAGAATATGCACCGCATGTCTCGTTTGCAATTGCTGGTTCGGGAGATATGCAAGGTCGTTTAATGAACCAAGTTGCGGCATGGGATCTTAGCGATAAAATTTCATTCACGGGCTTTCTACGAGGTGCAGCGGTAGATAGGATGTACCAGATGGCAGATTTATATGTGATGCCCTCTGTTTCCGAACCGTTTGGGATAACACCACTTGAAGCAATGCGTAACGATGTTCCTGTCTTAATATCGCATCAATCAGGTGTATCTGAGGTGGTGAATCATGCGCTTAAGATTAATTTTTGGGATGTCAATGATATGGCGGCAAAAATTCTTGCGGTATTAGAGCATGACGTGTTACATTCAGAATTGAAACGAAATGGAAAGAAAGAAGTCTATACATTTAATTGGAACGAACCTGCTCGGAAATGTATGGGTGTGTATTGGAATGTAATGGCTGGGTATGTGTGATTATCTTTTTTAGTTTTTGGAATCTTTTTTATACTAGGTAGTATTGTCAGTTGGATGGCAGATGAAAAACCGAAAAAATGTGATTGTGAAGCGTGTTTAACCGACAAAAATAATGTAGATACATGTGATTGCACTAAATGTGTGTGGTAAGGCGTGAAGTTCGTGTATACTGAAGAGTCTTGTAACGTTCTACAAAGGATACATTAATAAATAAAAAGAGTATTCTACCTAAAAGAGAGGTATATGAAACATCAATTATTACATGATGTGAAAGAGGATCATCATTTTATTCTAGTGAGTGGTAAGAAGTTAAAGAATATCAAAGAGTTGCATGATAGTTTAGAGAAGATGGATAATGATACGTTCAAACATCATGTGAATAACCATCGTAATGATTTTCATAGCTGGGTGAATGATATTCATCAAGATGCGATCTTAGCGAAACAATTGAAACGTGCAAAATCAAAGAAGCAAGTCGCGAAAGTTATCGCAGCAAGGATAAATGATGTCATGCATATAAGTAAAGTCGCGAAACGGTTGCAGAAATCTTCCAAATCGAACGTGAAACATACTCCTCCGCCACAGAAACATCTCGTGAAATCTACGTCACATCTCGTTAAGGAGATCAAGACACATCTTCCCAAATCATTTCTTAATTCTCATTTTCCTCAAATTTTACTGGTTGTGAGCGCGTTTGCATTTTTATTTACACTTGTTGGAATTACATCGTATGCAAGTACGATCACAGCGGCGGTTGTTGGTACGGGGACCGGTGAGATTCAATTTCTTGGCATGGGTGGCATGTTCGCGATTATCTTTTTATTAGTGGTAGCGCTCTACACAGTGAAGCATAAACAGTCGGCAATGAACTAAAATGGTGAGTGTGTGTTTCTATTTTCAGGTGCATCAACCGTTTCGTTTGCGACCATATCAAATATTTGATATAGGGACAGGAAAACCGTATTTCGATGAGTCTAAAAATAAACAAGTTATGCATAAAGTAGCGAGGAAATGTTACCTTCCTACCAATAACGTTATGTTGGAATTACTTCGGCAACATCCCGAATTTAAAATTAGTTTCAGTTTCTCTGGTGTCTTTTTGGAGCAAGCGCAACGCTATTCTCCGGAAGTCATTCGAAGTTTTCAGAAATTAATCGCGACAGGACAAGTAGAAGTGTTAGCAGAAACGTATTATCATTCACTCTGCGCGATGTATTCTGAAGAGGAGTTCAAGACGCAGGTGGCATTACATGCGAAAACAGTCAAAGAATTGTTTGGGGTGACGCCAACAGTTTTTCGTAACACGGAATTAATTTACAGTAACCATATTGCAAGTATGGTGGAAAAAATGGGGTATAAGGGCATCTTACTTGAAGGATGGGACCATGTTCTTGGCTGGAGGAGTCCCAATTTTGTGTATAAACCCGTTATGGGAGAAATTCCATTGCTCTTAAAAAATTATAAGTTATCGGATGATGTCGCGTTTCGATTTTCTAACAAAGGGTGGAAAGAACATCCACTGACAGTCGAGAAATTTTCGCAATGGTTATTAAACGTGAATGGCAATGGTGATACGGTTAATTTGTTCATGGATTATGAAACTTTCGGCGAACATCAATGGGAAGACACAGGTATTTTCAATTTTCTGCGGTATTTACCTGCCGAATTATTAAAACATCCAGATACAACGTTTGCATTTCCCAGTGAAATTGCTGAGTTGCCAGTTCGGGGTGAGTTAGATATCCCATATCTGTTATCGTGGGCGGACATGGAACGTGACGTCTCTGCGTGGATGGGAAATGATATGCAAAAGTCTGCACTTGGGAAGTTATATGAACTTGAACAGCAGGTCACACGAATGAACGATCCAGAACTTCTTCACACATGGCGAAAATTACAAACATCGGACCATTTCTATTACATGTGCACGAAATGGTTTAATGATGGAGATGTGCATAAATATTTTAGTCCATATGAGAGTCCATACGATGCATTTATATATTTCATGAATGTCTTTAAAGATATGAAAAAGGGTCTTGACACTTCCCCCATGAAAGTAGAACTATAATTATAGAAAAAGAGGTAGAATAATGGTACGAAAAACACAAAAAAAATCGAAGAAGGCAAAGTCAGCAACTTCACGAAATACAAAAAAAGCGAAACGAATTGTAAAAAGTAAAAATATGACTGTCCTTGACGAGCGGCCACGAGGTATTTCACGATCAACTCACGGTCCTGCAGCTCGAAAACCGGTTAGATTTGGCAAAATTGCAAATGAAGAACATCATTTTTATGCAAATGACGGTCAAGTCTTACATCACTTTGATCAATTACCTGCTGCATTACGACGAATGAACGCAGATACCTTTAACCATCACGTGAACGAAGAGAAACACGATTTCGCGAATTGGGTTGAAAATGTCATGCAAAAGAAAGCTGTCGCAAAACAATTACGTAGTGCACGGACGAAAACGGCACTTCTTCGTGTC
>NZBO01000033.1 GCA_002686315.1 archaeon
GTTCATCAGTCCACCCATACACACGGTAATTAATCATAATTTTACCTATATGAACTGGTCCACGTTGATATCCTTCCTACACAACTTTCAGTTCAGGTCGTGTACGGTAATTGAACGTTGCGACGACAACACCATTCGCGCCAGATTTCCCAACCGCAACACGTTTCCTGCATAAAATTTCAACGTCAAGCATACTTCCTTCAAATGCGGAGATCAAATCAGGAGAACCCATGTTAGAACTTTTCAATGTTAACTTTTGTACATGTCGAAGATAGGGTTTCACCCACGTAAGATACATGTTCACGATTTGAAAATGTTGCTCTAAATAATTCAGCATGAACCGTTTCCTATTTTTATGTTCATTAAATGTGCTGTTCTTCCATTGCATAAATTGGCGTAAATGACGCATCAGGACACGCAACACGTTTTCGTTAAAATCTTTCTTCAAATTCTTCACATGCGCTTCCAGTTCTTGGACGTTCTTAAATGGTGGCGCGTCAAAAAAGAGATCAGGTAACGTTAAAAATTCTAATTCACGCGCCATACCGTACACGGATGCAGCACTTTTCCCACCACCTTGCACTAAATCAACAAAAAGTCCTTTCAACGTAATTTCGGCACTTCTTCCTCGTTCATAGACTGGTTTACTTTTTTGTGCATCCGAATCTTTGTAATACCCTAAACGTTCGTCAATGATACGCATCTCACGTATCATTTGAAATAATTCTTTGACCATCTTCCCTGTCGTTGCAAGGAATTGTGAAATTTTATCTTGCTGTGCCCCTAGTTTTTGCTGCGTGACACCGAAAAATGCAGAGTTTTCTGATGCCGCGAATGCATCTTCCACTTTATCAATAATAGGAAATCCTTCCCGCATTTGATCAAGAATCCAGAAATAAGGCTCTTCTAAACTCATATCATATGCTTCAAGCGACATCCGGTGGGTTTTAACTGCTTTCGGAAACCCTGTTTTATCATGTTCCCCGCCTGTCGTCGTTGTAGACAGTATTTCACGTACCTCTTCCTCAAACCCAAATTCCTTTAATAATTCTGAACTCACCATCTTTTAGAGATATGAGTGATTTTATTTTAATAAGTCTTTTGGTTATTCTTAAAAAATGTCACAAGCTTAATATATTCAATGTTCTCGTTGAAAAATATGAAAAAACCATACCAAGAAGGATATCTTGATCAAAGAACAATTCAGGCATTGCGAGGAAGACCTGAATTTAATTGTTCTGCTCCAGGAGAGTTAACAGCAACAATGTGGTATAGTACTATAACTGGAACGATCTATGAATTTAGACAAACTCCACCACGAAATCAGCAGAAAAGCCCTTTAGAATGCGCGTTAGTATTATTTGATGAACTTAGTTTAAGTGAAGATCCAAAACCAAGTCCTAGATTGCATAGAGAATACGAAATGAATCCTGGATTAGAAACAGCACTTGCGTCAATTAAAACATTTCGACGTTTTGAAAAGAGTCCTTCACTGTATGGTCTTGCGAAAAAGGCAAATAATGTACATCGTTTTTTTTCACCCTAAGATTGTTTTGTACACGTAAAAAACCACAAATCATCCTTCTCTTTCACTGTAACACTAAAATTATTCTCTAAAATAGAAACCCATTTTTCTTTATCATAATGATTTTTCTCTTTTTGTCGTTGCCATTCATTCACTTTTGTTGCAGAGAGTACCATAATAAACGTCCCCTTCACTATCCTCTTTATTTCAGATAATAATTGTGCATAATGTGTCACATAATTAAGAAGGAAGATGGCAGTTACCGAATCAAACTCGTTATCTACAAATGCTAAGGGTTTTTCTACATCCCCCACTACTTTCTCTTTCAAATTGTCATTAAAATCAAGCATCTTGGGGGAGATATCAAATCCAGTGGAAGGAATATACGAATACGCACCACAGCCTAGATCTAAGTTTGTTCCTTGTAATGAAGACAATTCGTTGGTAATTAACTGTCTTGTTTTCTTCTCTATTTTATGACTCCACATGAAGGCTTCCGCATTCCAGAAGGAAATTGTGTTGGAAGGCCACCCTCTCGCCCAGTCAACATTATGTGCTATTGTCGTTAATTTATCTTGCACATCCAAACCATATTGGAGTTCTAGAAGTCCGTTAATAAATTGTGCTTCAGGATCCATTTTGTTGGTATAAGAAGAAAAGTGTTAAATAGTTTTGTGGTATTAAACAACGTATGAGTGAGAGAGAGCAACTTGAAGAGATACTACGAAACGATTTAGGATATTCACAAGATCAGATAAATTTAGTAGACCTCTACAAAGTTGAAGGATGCACAAATGGAACAGAATTACGAGACACAGATGGACAACCAATTCCAAACTTCAACTATGAAGGCACTATATTTTGGATTGATTTAGTTCCACCAGCTAACTGGGACCATTCTTGTTTGTATATCGCTGATACAGGTACTAAAGTTCATTACGTTGAACATAATCAGCCGCCACATGCTAATTTGAGGGAATTAGAGTAATAGACCTAAAACAACAACGCAGACATTCTTAGGACGATTTGTCAGCATGCTTCCACATGAAGTCAAAGTAACTCTTGTAGGCTTTTGCGGCAGCTGCATTCTCTATCACGATACCCTCTGGTTCATCCGTCCAGATAACAATCGCAATTTTATCTCCATAGATTGTGGTAACTGCAGGCGATTCCGCAACATTAGAAATATACCGATGTTCACTACTCTTGTTATCCACTTCTTCTCTCCCTGCTCGAAGAAGTAACTTCGTTTTCATTTTGTGCTCTCGTTTAAGCCGATTAAACTGTAACGCAAATTCAGGCATTCTCTCAGAAAACTGTCCCTCCGATCCAAACACGTAATTGTTCTTTCCCTGCCGTGCGATATCTAAAAAGATTGACTTGACACCTTTAACGCCCTTAAAGAGCCGTACTTGCCCTTCCACTTTCCGTGCTTTATGACGTGCATGTAGTTCTGGGAGAATTGTTTTCACATCATCCTCTTGTTCTTTAATATAATCTAACAACCGTTTGGGTCCTGTTGCTTGGAACCATTTCACATTTCCAATTAACACGTAACTCACGAGACCTTTCTCTGTTAATGATTTAAGGGAGTTGTAACAATTACTTCGATCTATTTTTGCAAGCTTCGCAATTCTTCCTGCTTTCGTCGAACCGTGATCATTTAGTGTGAGGTACACTTTAATCTCATTTGGGCTAAATCCTATTTTGTCGAGAACCTTTTCTGGCTGCATAAAGGGATACTATCATAGCTATCTTATAAATTTTTTGGTTGTTGTAGTATTTGCCACAACACAAATTATTAAAGAATTACTATCTCAAAGAGATAAAACAATGGAGGTACACAACAATGTATGAACGAGAAATACTAAATGCAATAAGGAAGAGACAAGCACAGCAACACGGGAAAGTCTATGTACGAGAAGAAGACAAAGCGATAGCAGAAGATTTCTACGCAGCTGCCATGCATGAAATGCGACATGGATCCCGTACACGTGCAAAAGAGATAGGAAGGATAGCAGTCGCTGCCTACGAACTTTACAACCCGCAAACACTTGACGACGCAGCACCAACAAGGCAGATAGTGAAAGGAATCAACTTACCAGACATCATGCACCAAGATGTCGTGCGGCAGAGACTAGGACTGTAAAAATGCAAGAGATTTGGAAAAAACAACGAGAAATCGAGGAGCAACTCTTACGGAAGCACCCCAACTGGCCACAGGAAAAAGCACGATGGCTTGCAATGGCGGCGCTTAATCTCATCGAGATACGCTCCAAGAGATAATAACGCAGAGGTGGGGTGTGGAGGCACAAAATGAATACAGAATTTAGAGTTGGCGTGGTAACACCATACTTAACAGGATCGGTGCTAGAAGACTACAAAGATGACGAGAACGAACTACGACTGCAAGTAGGATTGTTTGGAGCACAGGATATGCGAGGAGATTTGAAAGGATTTGAAGAGCAGGAGCAAGGTGTGTACAAACGGGGAAGACAGACCATCGACATGCGTGACTGGAACGACGATGAGAGATACGCAATATTTGCTGCCGCAGATTTGGCTGTCGTTGGGTGTACCAGAGATGCTGAGCAAGACGTGTATTTTGCTAAATCCCGCGAGAGTGGATTCGTCATAGCAAGATGTAGCACCTTCTACGGCAGAGAAAGTGGGTATACTCAGATAAGTGCAGCTGACGCTGGATACGCCTTCGATGTACCAAAAGCGAAGGATGTCGTCTACAAATTCCTGACGAATGAAGAGATTGCGAAAGGAATCCTTGCACGAGACCTCAGCAAAGTGGTAGAAGAAACAAAAGCCCTCAACAGCGAGCTGGCCAAAGCGGGACGTCCAACAGTGTTAGCAACAGAATACCTTGAGAGAGCCCTGCAAATACCCCACAAAAGATCACGAGAAATAGTTTCGCGAATGGTACGCGATGAAGAATGGCAACAAAATCAATGGCGCAGCCGTTGGGAATAATGAACACGAACCGCAATGACTGGAAACAGGAGCGTGTACCTCTCTAAAACAATAACACTGCCAAATTCGCAAATCCTTGGAAGACCAACCCACCAGCAAGACTATCAAGCATGATCACGATAAGCGACATTAAGATTCTTCCAAGACACATGTACACTTCTCGTGTTACGAAATAGGCAGTGATATCACCTTGTGCCTTATCAAATTGCAGTGCTGATAATGGTGCCAACCGTATCCCTCCTGTTATTGCAGCAAATATTGACACGCCAAAAACATGGCCTACCGTCTGCACCAGCGCCCGTAAAAACCATGCAACAGAATCAAAGAATGCAACACCTTGCAATATGCGTCTCTTCCCAATACGATCACTTTTCTTCCCCACAAATAAGACGAGTACCCCTGTCACTCCCGCAAGAATACTCCCAACAGTTCCAAGCGACACATAACTTCCCAAGATACCAAATATAAATAATGGCCAGATAACTAAATTCGCAACCACTTCCGCTCCTTTCGAGATGAAAAAGAGTGAATCTTTCCAATGATCTTTATTCGTCAATTGCGTGAATGCGAAATGGTAACGTACATGCGCTTCTTTGTGTATGAAGAGTAACAACGCAGAAAGAATAAACAAAAATGATGCAAGTGCAAACACAAATTGGAAACCAAGATACGAAATTAAGACACCACCAAGTAGCGGTCCAATCATCGTTGCGAAAATTTTGGATGCCTGCCATTTCCCAACCTCCTCCCCCCTATGATTATGATGACTTAATTTGTGAAATAATAGATTCATTCCCATCCAATAAAACGCTAAATAGATCCCTACAAGCAATCCTAAAATGAGAAGTGGTACCGATATGTATGGAAGGACATATAATAAACCTAAGAACACGACGTAGAACGGTTTACTAAACAAAATGGAATGTTTGATACCAAAGCGAGCGCAGAACTTCGCAGCAATCGGTGTAAATATAGCAAAAACGAGTGCAAAAAGAGCATAGAACAATAGTGTTTCAGTAAGCGTATAGCCCATTTCTTGATATAAATAGAGCGGGATGAAAAGCGCAACCATTGAAAGCGCGAAAGAACGAAGGCCCATCGAAAGATAGAGAAGTGTCAATTTTCTATGCGGTACAAAATGCCACCAGAACGCATGTTCCCGATTCATAGAGAAAGAAGAGTAGTGATGGTTTTAAGTCTTACGCTGATAGTCCAGCCCCATAATCAATATAAAGATCATTTTATCATCATCCACCATGAAAATAGCAATAATCGGAGGTTCCGGATTCGAGAACCCATCTTTTGCAGAGTTGCAAGAGAGAACTGTACAAACACCATATGGTACCGTTATAGTGAAAGAAGGAGTATATGATGACATACCAATCGTGCTTCTGTCTCGTCATGGGAAAGATCATACGCTCACCCCTTCTAAAGTGAACTATCGTGCGAACATGTACGCGCTTAAGGAGAGTAACGTTACACACATTCTGGCAACAACTGCGTGCGGCAGTTTACGTGAAAACATCCAACGTGGTGATCTTGTTATCGTCGATCAATTCATCGATTTTACGCGGCATCGACACATTACATTTCATGATTCCTTCGAACCAGGTAACGCGGTTCATACACCAATGGCAACCCCATTCTCAGAGAAGATACGTTCATCTTTGATACAAGGCTGTACTCATTTCAATTTTCGACATCATACAAAAGGAACTGTCATCACGATTGAAGGGCCTCGTTTCTCAACGAAAGCGGAATCGCACATGTTTCGGTCATGGGGTGCCGATGTTATTAACATGAGCATCGCACCGGAAACGATTCTCGCGAATGAACTTGGCATTCCTTACAGTGCCATCGCTATTTCAACAGATTATGATTGTTGGAAGGAAGATGAAGTTCCCGTTACATGGGACGAAATTCTGAAAACATTTCAGGAAAATGTTGGCAATGTTGTATCACTTGTACAATATGTTATTACAAATCTTGCTCGTCCAGAAACACCAAGTGTACCTGTAGTAAAACCACCATTCGATCTCAAACAACATATCAGGACAGTTCCTCACTGGCCTAAAACAGGCGTGATGTTTCGTGATATCACAACCCTTTTGCAAGATCCAGTTGCATTACGATACACCATGGATCGTTTCGTTGCGAAATATAAAGATGCGAAAATTGATAAAATTCTTGCAATCGAGTCACGTGGATTTATTTTTGGATCAATTCTTGCAGATAGGTTACATCTCCCGCTCGTGCTTGCGAGGAAACCAGGTAAACTTCCTTCCGAGAAAGTAACCATCAACTACCAAACTGAATATAGCCTTGATACGCTTGAAATACATACAGATGCAATTACAGAAGGTGATGCTGTCCTTATTATTGATGATCTTCTTGCAACAGGCGGAACGGCACGTGCTGCCGCGGACCTTGTTACTAAGTGTAAAGGAACGGTGTATGAATGCGCTTTTGTGATAACACTTCCAGAACTAGGCGGTATTCAAAAGTTAGGGGATCTAAGCATATTTAACCTCATTGAGTTTGATGGAGAATAAACGAGGTACATTACAGAAATCCCCTTAAAGGTACGTGTTTTGGAAAATCACAGCAACTTTTTTAAATGAATACACTTTAAAAAGAGTATGAAAATGAATAGAAGAAATGCTACATTTTTTGCAGTTATACTAGGTATTATCATCTCATATATCCTTAAACAACTTGTTCCACAAAGATACAAAGGTATTGCGGCAATAATACTCCTTATTATTGTAGTAGTTCCTATATACCTCATACGAAAATATAAAAAACCAAATCTTCCATATGCACGAAAAGTTCTTCGAGAATACAAAAAAGATATTGAAGAAACAAAACATCCGCTCTATCTCATCTCAGAAAATGTTCGCAAGCTCGAAAAAATAATGATCAGTACAACTGTATTGGCAGGAGTGACGTTAGTTCTTCTTGCATATTTTGAAGTTGTTGCAGTTTCTCTGATGAAACTACCATTCATAATCACAGTTATAACATTTTTTGTAATAATCTGGGCCTTTGGTGTCTATTACGTCTATCTTGCAAGACATCATCAAAAATTTGTGTTAAAAACTCTTGTAACATCAGCTGGAGTAATGATACTATTACTTGTACTTGGACAAATTCTACCAGAAATGAGTAATACAATTCTTGGGAATATCATGTTTATACTTTTCTTTCTTTCATTCGCAGGCATCTTTTTTACACCATTAGTATTTACCATGTGGGCGTATTATCAATACATACAACCTGGTTACGTATATCGAAAATTCAAACATCTTCTAAAGTAACACAAGCTTAATAAAGAATTAACATGATTTTAGGTTTAACGGGCCCGTGGTCTAGTGGCTACGTCTATAGAGGCGCTACATATGACATCCGCTTGACTTGCGGAGGATCGTGAGTTCAAGTCTCACCGGGCCCATATTTCTTGTAAGATCCCACAAAACATATAAACCTCTTCTTCTTAACAATTATATGCTTCCATCCCAGCAAGAGAAACCGACATACGTGCTTCATAAAGTGAAAACGAGGGCAATCATCCCAAAAGTTATCTCACTTATGTTACTGAGCCTTGTCTTCTATTTAGGAATTCTTCTCAACGTTGCACTATTAAACTTAAAAGGAAGTCAAGAATCGCAAATACGGCTCTTCTCGTTACTATTTGTCATTCTCTTACTTGTCATTGGAATCATCGCAAGCATCAATAAGGCAACGAAACCATACCGATTTTACCGAAACAGAATTACATTAGGAAAGAAACAAATACTCTATTCTAACATTACAGAAATTCATGAAAAACATAGCATTTTTGATTCCTTATTCAAAACACATGCGTTAGACCTCGGCAAATTAACGTTAAAACATATCTCAAATGAAGTTAACATTGAAGCGTATGTGAAACAGATGCATTCGTATGCAAGTCGTTCTTTTTGAATATCTACGTGCCATGGTTATTCTGAATATACATCGTAATAAATACGGCCGTTACCGATAACAGTAAAGGACCTACAATGACACCTAACGGCCCAAATAAAAAGATGCCACCAAAAATACCAAGCATGATGACAAGTGGATGAATCTTCGCCTTCCCACTTATTAATTTAGGACGAAGAATGTTATCAAACCCACTTACCATGATAAGAGAATACACACCTAACCCTACACCTCTAATAATGAGTGAGTTGGAATTTGTAAAAATGCCTTCAAGAATCAAAAATAACGATGCAGGAACCCATATTACACCCGTTCCAAGGAACGGTATCAGCGCGAGGAACGCCATCACAGATCCCCAGAAGATAGGTGATTGCACGCCAAACAGGAAAAATCCAAGTCCACCAAGCGTTCCCTGCAAAAGAGCAATGACAAGATATCCAAAAATAACGCCTCGGATAATTTCGTTAAATCGTTTGAAAAAACGTGTATACCGTTGATCCTGTACGCGAAGAAATGAAATCAGATTTCGAAGTACACGAGGCCCATCTTTGAGCGCATAAAATAAGGTAAATAACATCACAAACAAGTTTAGTAAAATACCAGGTATCCGAAGCAATAAGGAAGAGCCATTCTCAACAATGGAAGACGAAATTAACTGTAACGTTCGTTGGATATGCGGTTGAATAGACGGATCAGCACTCACATCTTCCAATACCTTGCAAACAGTGTTGGTACATCCTTCAAAGATACCAACCGCAAATCTATTTTTCATTGCCGTAAATATCAGAAATGATTGTTCCAAGAGTGACTGGAGAAGAAAAAATCCAGGAACAAGGATCGCAATAACGGTTATGATACAAATACATAACGCGCTTAATGTACGTGACCGTATCTTACGTGCAATTCTCCTATATAATGGGAACAGAATGTAGGCAAGGAGCCCGCCAAAAAAGATAGCAAGGAAAAACGGTTTAATAATCAAAAATGCTAAGACTGCTAAAATTATGAAAAGAAATGCAGGAAAATATTGTCGGAAATACCTGATTGCCACGCAATTTGAGAAGAAATCAACTATTTAAACTTATAGATGGTGAAGAAAAAGAAAAAAAAATGAAAAAAACCAATTCAGGTCTATTCTGCTGCTGCGTCGCCTTCAGCTGCTGCATCATCTGCTGCTGCGTCTGCTGCTGGAGCCGCTGGAGCTGCACTTGGTGCACCGATTCTCGCGTCACTGGAGGTCGTTCCTTCAACTTCAACTTCCATTCCAGTTAACTCTTGCCATCGTGTTGCCACAACTCTCGCTGCTAACCGTGTGTCTGCTCCTGTGTATCCTGCTACAACCATTGCCATGTTACCGTTAGAGTGCTCTAACAACTTAATCATAGCTTTACCTGGCGTGAAGCCTGCTGCACAATCTGCACCCGAGCTAAGCAATGCTGCTGCTGCTGCGTTTGCACATGGACCACCAACAACGATTAAGTTTTGTGCCATGACATCACTTACTTCACTCGCAAGACGTGTTGCTACACCCACAGTTACTGGAGCCAAGTCACCTGCAAGAACTTTGCTTGACGTTGCACCACTTGTGATGTAAACTAATGGTGCACGCTCTTCATGTGGCCAATCGATGTTAACCGTATCTGCTGTTGTCCCACCACCACTTGGATTTGTGTGTTTAATCCATGCACCATTAACACTGTATGCATAGTTGTTGTCACTGTCATCATCCGGAGATGTTAATGACACACCTGTACCACCTGTAACAGCCGCTAAGTCTACTTCACTACTTGCTGCAGTAATGTTTGAACCAAGTATTAAGTACGGAACTGACAATCGGTCGTCAATTCGATCACTGTCAATCAACGTTACGTTCCAGTGAAGTTGACCTGACCCAACTGAAAACTGACCACGCGTAAGATTGCCTGCATGAATACCTGCATTGTTGACTTGAAGAAGTTCAATCTTCGCACCACCACGTGCAATCAAGTAGTTTTGCGTGGAGTTTGCAGTACCAAACGTAATCGATGTATTTGTTGATGAACCACCAATTACATTAATACCCCAATCATCACTTCCTGTATTACCAAGTGTTCCAGTCGTCGAATTCGTCACTGTGTACGTTGTACCAGCAAGCCGAAGGGTCGCAGAAACACTGTTTGCACCAAAAGTAACTGTTCGCTCAACAGTTTCACCAGTTGCCAAGATTTTAAACTTAATCTTAGGGTCTGACTTAGTATGATCATCTGCTCCTTTGTATTGTACAACATGCGTTACAGAATCCTCATCCGTATCATCGTTCAAGATGAAGAACTGTTCGTCATGAATATTATTCCTTGTCAACGTCAAGTTGTCATTCTGATCACCCCACCGAAGGTTACTTCCAGACGCATATGCAAGAGGCATCGAGATCTCATCGCCATTTACATTCACAAACTGCAATTCATACTCTTTCTCACCAGCTCGGTCATTCAGCTTAATTTGATCAACCTCAATACCATCTAGCCCTTCAAATCGGATGTCCCAGTTCTGCGTGAACAACAAGTCTTTCTCATCTAACTCAGACTGACCTAAAAGTGTTTCACCAGCTGACAAGTAGTAATCATCCTGTGCAGTCATGTTGATATAAATTGTATCAATTTCTAACTCACCATCTTCTGTTGTGGAAGTTGCTTCATCAGTCACAGAACCTACGATCTCAACGTCTGCACCATCGATGGTTTCATCATTCACTTGCAATTCATCTGTAGAACCAGATGCGTTGATCCCATCATCCTCAAGCACGATTTTATCTGCTCCTAAGTAGAACTCAGCACTATGTACACCACCTGCGTAGTTCTGATGCAACGTTTCCGTTAAACCAAGAACAGTTCCATCGCCTAAAGTGTACGTATCACCTTCGTCCATTAAGTTTGTTGATTCACCATTTACAACGAATTTTGACCGATCACTACTATCAGTGAACGTTAATTCAACTGTGTAACTTGAGTCGCCAATCGAAAAAGTTCGAGATTCACCTTCTTGAAGGGTTCCGCCCGCCGGACCAGTCATCATAGTGATTGTTACTTTCTCACTTAATGCACCGCCAGTAACTGCTTTTACAATTTCGTATGTGTTTCCGAACATTGTGATACTTTTCCCTTCGTAGTCTTCTAACTCAAAACTGTCACTTGCATCAATGTCTGACTTTGCCGACTCAATGAAATCCAATTGGTACCGTGCAAACAGTGCACTGTCTGGAATCTTCAAAAACAAGTCAGTTGTATCATCATCATCTTCTTCATACGTCGTGTTGATAACCGCATTATCGAAGTGCAAGAACTGTTCATATCTAAAAGTTCCTTTTGAGTTTGTGAAGTCAAGGGTTTCTAACGCCACCAACTCAGACTCATCCACAAAATCAACGATCCCATGTGTTGCTGGACCAATAGACTCTGAAAATTCCATTACATCCGAGCCAGCTTTTACAAGCCAAGCATCACCAGAAACAGAAACGGAACTTCCACTTCCAGATCCTGGAGCCATCATATTAGATGCGATATCGACTGCACCTAAGGTATCTACAGATTGCGCTGCGTCGCCAACTACAATTAAACCGTTAAACACACCATCTTCAACAAACATTGTTGGATAGTCACTTAAATCGGCAGCTAAAGCTCCCATCGCGGTCGCACCTAACATTGCTACTCCGGTACCGACTGCGGCCAGTCGCTTAACAACTCTTTTTATTTTCATTTTCAAAACACACCTCCGTGTTCGAATACTTGTTTTTACGCGTCGTCCGTCTCACAAACATTACGAACAACACACCCCAAGGAATGCGCCTCTTTTCGAGTTTGGAAACGGACAGCACACCACACGTTCCTCGTGGTATAACTACGTTTGTACCCTCAAAAACTGAAAATCCGTTTATAAGCCTTTCGCAAAATTGGAGTGGAGAAAAAAGGATTTTTTAGCCTCAGGGCCTGAAACGCCAAAATTACGCAACAGGGGACGTTCATCATTTCAAAATGACAAACAGCAAAAAATAGAACATTGTTCTAGTTTTTCGATCATTTTACCACAAAGAAGAACTAAAGGAATATAAATTAGACGCTCTTCGAGGACAAAATGGACATTGGCAAGTTAGCATTACCTGCATTTTTTAGGGAGAAATATGCAAAATTTAAGAGATTAACACCAATTCAAACAAAAGCAGTGCAAGCAGGTCTTCTCAACGAGAAATCATTACTGATCTGTGCTCCAACCGCGTCTGGGAAAACACTTATCGCGACGATGGCGCTTGCAAACACACTTGGAAAAGGTAAGACGTTGTATTTATCACCACTCAAGGCACTCGCGAACGAGAAATATAAGGAGTATAAAGCATTATTAGAAGAAACAGCGTACAATGTCGCTATGTCAACAGGTGATATTGACTCCGACTCACCTTATTTGGCAAAAAACGATCTTCTTGTGCTAACGAATGAGAAACTAGATTCCCTATTGCGCCATAAAGTATCCTGGCTTGCAGACGTGAAAACGGTGGTGATTGATGAGATTCATTTACTAAACGATCCATCCCGAGGACCAACACTAGAAATTGTGTTAACGTTACTAAAAGATCTTATTTCACCCCAATTTATTGGATTATCTGCAACGATTGGCAATCCTTCAATGTTGGCAGAGTGGTTAGGTGCAGAACTCGTGCAAGACTCCTGGCGTCCTGTCGAGTTAAAGAAAGGAATTTATCACAACGGAAAAGTTGAATTTTATAATAAGGAAAAATAAGTCATTGACATTGTAATCGTTTCCGCAATTTTTCAAACTCACTCTTACTTGGATGTCCACCTGCAATCCCCTTCTCCAACACTGCAATCGCGTCCGTATGCTGCCCTAACGCCACATAACTATTAATCAAAAAGTGGTACGCATTCCAATATGTTGAATCTTGAGTCAAAACTTGTTCCAAATAGACCACTGCTTTTGTATGACCTCCCTTCAAATGGAGACATTTCCCGAGTAAATAACCATAGGGCACAAATGAACTAAAATCATGTTGAAGCAATAATGACACCGCGTCATCAAATTTTCCCTGCCTTTCATACGCAATTGCCATATTCATTATTCGTAAACGCACTGGCTCATTTTGCTGTACTGCCACTTCAAACGCTTTTGCTGCCGTCGCAAACAAACCAACATGTGCATACACATACGTCAAATAGGAATAAATACAAGGATACGTCGGATGCAAATCTTGTACTTCCTCTAACAATTCCCTCGCTTTTACAAAATCCTTTTCCATGATCGTCCTCTTTGCAGATTCAAACAATGTTTTAGGATTATCTGACATTTCCCGTTCTTTCAATTTGCCCAATTTTGCATACAACCTCTCCTTTTCCAACTTAACACCATCTAATTTCAACGCACCATAATGATGAATAGGAACACCAATCTCCCCAATCACGCCACCTTTTTCTTGAATTGACGGAATAACTGATTCATGAATTCGCCCGGCAAATTGTACACCATCATGACGAAATAAACGGCACATTTGTGCAGGCAACCACCCCTTATATGATCGGCTTTCAATGTACGAATCACCCAAAGATGACACAAAAGAGACTTGAGTAAGCTCACTGGTGTATGTTCGTGTCGTAAATAGGTAACCAGCAATATCTTTGGTAATCGCCTCTCGAATCAATGAATGATCCAATACAGAAATAGTTTCATCTGCATCTAAGAACAAAACCCATTCTTTACTCGCCTTCCCAATACATACATTCCGTGCCTTGCTAAAATCATCACACCATGTGAAATCATATATTTTAGAGGTAAATTGTGCCGCTATTTCTTTGGTCCTGTCAGTACTCCCCGTATCAACAACAATGATTTCATCCGCCAAATCCCTGATAGAATTCAAACAATTTGCCAAACACCCCGCCTCATTTTTCACAATTAAACACACTGATAAACTCATTGTAACCCCCACATCACATCTTGCAAAATTTTGCGATCATACGTATCTTTATACTCACCAGCTAATGAACGTAATTCTTCTTTATTCACTGTAAGTCCCTTTGCAACCAGTTCATCATGCATCCGGCAAATAAATTCGAGACATTGCGTCACATTTTTTGGTTTATCCGTTTTGCTACATCTCTCAAAATCTAACAAAACAACTCGTTTTTCCT
>NZBO01000034.1 GCA_002686315.1 archaeon
AAATTTTGGTCTTTTGTGTAATATGATTTCATTGATCCAATAAAAAAATTGCTAAGATCTTCAAAAATGGAACTAAACTCTTCTTTGATATCTTTTTTAGGATGTAACTCGTATGCAAACCGCGCAATTCTTCGTACTTCATCCGCGATTGCTTCCACATAGAACGCAATGAAATGGATCTTATGCAAATCAATAGGACTCATTTTAAGATTTTTCAATCCTTTCGATGGTGTTGCAAGATTATATAGGACAGCTCTATAAAGAAGAAAATATAACCTGTTTACGTCGTGATCACGTTCATTAAGGTTTTCATAATTACCATTCGCGAAAATAGAACACATCTCTTTAAACATTGTTCGTGTGACAATATCCATCTTACGAAGAAGTTCATAGACAGAAACTTGATCCATGTTCAAAAAATCCTGCGCGATGAGTGAATCAGACGTTTGTTCCATGATTTCTAACGCGATTAGGTTTTGAACGATACGTTGATAATCTTTAATGTTATTTTTGATTGACTGCCCTTTCAAGACGATTTTAGAATAGTTTTGAATATAGAGTGCACAGACTTCTCGTTGCACATCACGGAACGTTTTCCCATCGACGTTAAGCACGATACTTAATTTCGTTTTATTCTCACTGATATCCTTAGACGACAATAACAAATTGTGGCCACTTTCTTCGACGTAAATTAAATCACCTTTCACTAATTTATTTTGTCTAACCCATGCTTTAGGAAGCGATATAACAAAACTATTTTTTCCAAATGCAATTAATTTTCTGTATTCCATTCTATGTATATTGTTTTTACCCTTTAATAATAATGAGTATATGCTTAATATATAGCATTAACAGAATGTATTTATATTTAAATGTTATGTTAGATAATACAAAGGCGACATGCCTTTACACTGGGGGGTGGTTTACAATGAGAATTGAGGAACAATGGTTTCATGAGGGGGTCTACGGACAACAGCGACGTGTTTTGTTAGTGGAAGATGATATGATGAGTCCTGAAGAGGACGGGTTCATGCAAGGATACGAAGATGAAATGCTATTTGAAGAAGAAAGGATGGCAGGGGTGGAAGCATGACCCTCAAACAACTTTTTGGACTGAGTGCATCATCGCTAACAGAACAAGAATTGTTTAACACATTACATAGAGCAACGGAACACGAACATCGTGTGAATTATTTTAGTGTTCCACGTTTAGGGAATAAAAAGAAAACGTCATTACGACGACGACGTGTGAGGTTATCATGACAACGAAAGATTTACTGGGATTGAATAAGAGCCGATTCATCGGCACACATCTCTGTAAATATACCGATGTCCAGATAATGAACAAAATTGTGGAAGCGGATCACCGTGACGCGGATTCGGTCGAGTTTGACATCGAGAACCGCCATGTCACAATTCGTTTCCCACATGTTGTTCCTGTTAGATAATTTTTTTATTCTCTATAAAAGGAAACATCTTTAAATATCAGATTATTTTCTCCACATATGTTTAATTTCCAACAAACATTCACATTAACATGGAACACCATAAAGAAAAATAAACTTCTTTTCATAGGTCTTGTTATTCTACAAATTATCCTCGTCGCAGTTATCTCATGGACACTTGTGTCGTACCAAATCAAAATTCTGGAAAACAGCCAAGGCATTTTGCAACCCTTACAAGGTGCGAATTATAACACCGAGCAATTACAAGCAGGTCAACCATTCTTACCCGAATTTGGTGATGTCTACTCAAGTTATGTCAAACTGAAACAGAACGTAACAGAGTTAGTGCTATGGTTACTTGGGTTTTTCTTAATAGGGAATGGATTGTTATGGGTTGGAACACACCAAATGTATCAAAAAGGAGGATGGAAAGAACTAGCAAAACGTCTCGGAAAATATGTCGCGCTCGGTGTTACCATGATAGCACTTCTTGCAATCACNCTCCCACTGTTTCTGACAAAAACGATAACGGACGCGGCAGCCATGGGAACAGTTGATGTTCCCGTCATTGGTCCACTTATTATTGTTGGCATTGCGTACTATTTGTTTCTCATTGGTGTCGCGCATATCACGCTTCCGTGGAAAGAGACATTTTCATCAATCTATAGAAGCGGAATTAAGAAGATACATCACACAATACCTGTACTACTACTAAACGTCATCATTCTTGCCATCCCACTGTATGTGATATATGATAGTGTTGAAAAAACGTTAGGTGGATACACAGTTCTTTCAATACTTGCATTCATCATTCTTCTTGTGTACACCAGAATGGTATGGATTACATCATTAAGGAGGTCAGCATGAAGCAAGTACTCTTAGATACAAATGCGGTGATGGCTGTCGGTGAATTTGGGTTAGATGTCTTTGCAGCGGTTGAGAATGCGGCGTTTTCTTCTAAAATATATGTTGTGCAAGGAACAATTACAGAATTAAAAAAAATCATGGAAGAGCAACGGGGTAAATATAAAGCAGCAGCGAAGTTAGGGTTAGCGTTATTGACGCAGAAGAAGATTACAGTATTACCAGATCTTGCGGATGATGTTGATAGTTCCTTAGTTGAATATTCTACAAAAGGATATATGGTGTTAACGCAAGATGTAGAACTTAAGAAGAGATTGACAAAACCGTATGCAACCATTAGACAGAAAAAGAAAGTTATTGTGGTGAAATAAGCTCATTTCTAACGTAAGATATATAAAGAACCACTAGCCAATCTTCCTTATCAAACTACTGAGGGGAATTACATAAAATGATTGATATTGGAATTGTCGCTATTATTGTAAGTCTAGTTGCTCTTGCCTATGCAGGATTTCTTGCGATGCGTGTGTTAAAAGTATCTCCAGGAACGCAAAAGATGCAAGATATCTCAAATGCAGTCAGGGAAGGTGCGATGGCATATATGGCACGACAGTACAAAACGATTTCTGTGTTTGCAGTTATCATTACCGTACTGTTATGGATTTTATTTAAAGCACCGATCGCGATCGGGTTTGTTGTTGGCGCACTGTTATCTGGGTTATCTGGATATATTGGTATGTCAATCTCAGTTCGAGCAAATACACGAACTGCAGAATCAGCAAAAACTGGATTGAAGGAAGCACTTGCTGTCGCCTTTAACGGTGGCGCCGTAACAGGAATGTCTGTTGTTGGTCTTGCATTACTTGCAGTAAGTTTAATGTATAGCATTTATCGTGATCCAGCAGTTCTTGTAGGACTTGGATTTGGTGCATCACTTATCTCACTCTTCGCGCGGGTTGGCGGTGGTATATTTACCAAAGCTGCTGATGTTGGCGCAGATTTAGTAGGGAAAATCGAAAAAGGTATTCCTGAAGACGATCCACGTAACCCTGCTACGATCGCAGATAATGTAGGAGATAACGTAGGAGATTGTGCAGGTATGGGCGCAGATTTATACGAAACGTATGTCGTTACCATCTTAGCAGCAATGCTCCTTGCATTAATCCCATCTGTCTCAAGTACATTTAACATGGCGGTTGAATACCCGTTAATGCTTGGTGTTGTCGCAATTCTTGGTTCCATCATTGGATCCTGGTTTGTCAAGTTAGGAAGATCAAAAAATGTCATGGGCGCGTTGTATAAAGGTCTTGTTGCGTCAGGTCTCATTGCAGCAGCTGGTTTTTATGCTGTAACCTGGTATACACGAAATTCTCTTGAATTGTTCCTTGCAGCAATCGTGGGATTAGTTATAACCGTTCTTATAACGATAATCACAGAATATTATACAAGTACCAAATATTATCCTGTGAAAAAGGTTGCGGAATCATCTGTAACTGGCGCTGGAACAAACATCATCGCTGGTCTCGGCTTAGGAATGCAAAGTACGTTACTACCTGTCATCGTGATTTGTGGTGGTATCGCAGCAGCATACATGCTTGCTGGAATTTACGGTATTGCAATCGCAGCAGTGGGAATGCTCTCATTAACAGGTGTGATGATTGCGCTTGATAGTTATGGGCCCATCACTGATAACGCTGGCGGTATCGCAGAAATGAGTCATCTCGATCCTGCAATTCGAAAAATCACCGATGAGTTAGATGCGGTAGGTAATACCACGAAAGCAGTGACGAAAGGATACGCGATTGGTTCCGCAGCATTGGGAGCATTAGCACTTTTCGCAGCGTTCACGCAAGAGATTTCACACGTTGTGACAGAACCGTTAGTGTTCTTACTAACAGATCCCGCAGTTCTTATTGGATTGTTCATAGGAGCGATGTTACCATTCATTTTCTCTGCAGTATGCATGAATGCCGTTGGTAGTACCGCGCATAAAGTTGTCATTGAAGTTCGGCGTCAATTCAAAGAAATTAAAGGTATCATGGAAGGTACAGGAAAACCAGAGTATGGGAAATGTGTTGACATTGTGACGAAAGCAGCGCTCTCAAACATGATTATCCCTGCAGTCATCGCAGTTGTTGCTCCGTTAGCAGTAGGATTGTTACTTGGTATCAAGGCATTAGGTGGATTGTTAATTGGTGTCATCTTGTCAGGGTTGTTAATGGCACTGTTCATGGCGAACGCAGGCGCAATCTGGGATAATGCAAAGAAGTACATCGAAGATGGAAATCATGGTGGTAAAGGCAAGGATGCACATAAAGCAGCCGTTGTCGGCGACACTGTAGGCGATCCATTCAAAGATACCGCAGGTCCGGCGTTAAACGCGTTAATTAAAGTCATTAACACGTTCGCGATTGTGTTTGCACCGTTGTTCGTGATGTATGGGCTGACGTTGTTTTAATTTTTTATTTTTTATTCTTTGTATGGAATCATAAAAAAATTGTTAAGAATATTCCGAACAAGACGCGAAGATCAATATTTATCGAACATTATTTCATTCTTAGAAATCTTTAAATAAATGTATAGACAACACATAAATTATGGAGGAAAAGAAAGCAAGGGAATTGGCGTGGTTTGGTTATAAACTTCGACATAATATTTGTAAATATATTGGCTTAGGAATAATGATTCTTGGTCCTTTAATAATGATTGCGAGGTATTTCCAAGGAGTTAACATCGAAGACGTCTTGCTTACGTCTTTGCTGTTTATTGTATTTGGATTTTGCCTTTGGTTTACATCACGTAAATTTCTTCCTACTAAAAAAAAGTAGTCCCTTTTCTGCCAAACCACATAACTCACTTCTTCTTCAATTCTCTCAAATACCGTCTGATTGCATCCAGATCTTTTTGAATTTTTTGAATTTCCCGTTCAGCTTTCCGGTTGATAGCATGATCATACTTCGCGTCTATCCTGTCACGTTCACCCTGCCGGTTCTGTGTCATTAAAATGATTGGTGCTTGGAATGCTGCCAAACAAGATAACACCAAATTCAACAATATATACGGATATGGGTCAAACGCTTTCGTCGTTAAGTACCACGTGTTAAAAATCATCCATATAACAAGAAAGGAAGAAAAGATCAAAATAAATGTCCAACTTCCGCCAAAGTTCGCAACCCAATCAGCTAATCGTTGACCAATAGTTAACTCTTGCCGAAAAAGAGGATGGTGTTCAAGTTTTGAAGGGTGAACTATTCTCCCATTCTTCTTCTTGACAGTAGATTTACGACGTACACCTCTTTTTGCCATAGGAGAAGTAAATAATTATTGTTTATTAATGTTTGCTAGATAAAAATTAGTCCTTAGGTACATATTTTCTTTTTAGATCTCCTAAAGTAGTGAACAACTCAGCAAGGTAGTCTTCTCCTCTATCAGCTTCTTCTGCAGCTGCAAAAGTTCGACCCACCATCCCCGTGACAACAGATCCAATATCTCCTAAAAGGCGTGCCTCTTCACCTTTTGTCCGTGGAGGCTTTGATGCACTAATTTCAGATGGTGATCTCTCATCATAATATTCAGAATACACTGGATTGGTCGGATCAGCAAGAAATTGCGCATCTTCATCTCTTTTAAAGATCTCTTCATACATTGTTGTAAGTTCGTATTGTGTAAAAGAGTTAACTGCAGTCATTTTCGCAGAAAGACTGCTAGATGCAATCCCCAGCCGCTTTGCGAGATCACACTGCCTTAGTCCATTTTTCTGATAAAGGAAACGAATTTGATCCGCTCCTTGCTCTGTTAATCTATACCGCGTCATACCAAATAAAATAAGGGAGTCTCTTTTAAAAATCTTATCTCTTTGAAGTAGTCACTTTTTCTATAACTCACTTCAACCCTAACTTCTTAATTTTTCGATGCAACGTTTCCACACGAATCTGTAATTGATGTGCTGCTTTTGAAACACTCCCATCATGCTCTTTCAACGCATGTCCTAAGAACTGTTTTTCAAACTCCCGCTCCGCTTCCTTCCATGTTAAATGGGCATGTGGTAACAATTTCGCGATGTTACGTGATAGCTTAGGAACTTCCTGATACATATCCTCCAATTTTTCAGGACGAAGAATTTCACGATATCCTTCCATCCCTGAGCGTATAGCGGAATCAACCAACCCTTCTTTATACCGCTCTTTTGCATCAACTTTCCGAAAGTCATCCATTGAAATTTCAAGATCTTTAATAACACGGTGGATACTTCTCCTGTCTAATCCAAGATCTTTCGCTAACTCAGATATATTCCCCACATGCATCCGTAACTCTTTTTTCAAAAATTGTTTCTTGAACTCTTTCTTTGCTTTACTAAATGGTAAATCAAATGAAACATAAATATCTAAGAATGGTGTTGTCAATTTATCTGTGATATCTTTCTCCATCTTAGGGATAGAGACTCCTAAACTTTTCTCCATTGTTTCTTCTAGGAGAGGCGTTACTTTCTCTTTCAATGTATCTTCAAGATCTTTTTGTGTCATGGAGTAAGGTACCTAATGGAATGCCGTAGAGGAAGAGAAGGGATGTCACGATAAGTATGTTCGTCGAAATGTCCATGGTAAAAGTTGGGATGATCATGAGGGCATATGTGAATATTTCGAACCAATACGACTTTTGAAAATGTAATAACACAAAAAGTCCAATACCAAGACCAATAATAACAAGAATTGTGAATCGATTCAACGGAAATGTAACAGCTGCAATGAGAATCCAAAACAAGATGTTTTTGGTAAGAAGAAACCATTTCCTACCAACACGCAACTCATCTTTCGTCATAGAACCAATGAAATACCCAACAACAATACCAAGCAACGCAAGTAATTGTATCATTTTTTCAACTCTTTCTTAAACACTGTTAAGAATTGTTCGAAGTCCTCTTTCTTGATAACAGCACCACATGCATTTGGATGGCCGCCACCATATCCTTCCACACCCTCAAGTGCTTTCTTTAATGCAGTGACAATAGGAAATTGTGCACGAAGAGAACATTTCATTTCCCCTGATTTTTCGCGTGCGATGATCACTACTTTTTTAGGGTACAAAGCAGTTAACTCATTCGCAATATTGGCTGTGAAAGACCAATGCGTATCTGTGTAGTAGAACACAAACACTTTACTTCGTGTCACTTGTTTCCTCGCTAATGTCAATAATTCTTGATATTTTGCATTAATTTTCTCAAACCGTTTATGCAAAAATTTCCCTTGCGATGTTGTTTCCTTAAATATTTCATCAGGATGTTCAATTCTGGTAAGAACTTTGACAGATTTTCGAATCTCAGACGTAGGTCCCTTCAACAGAAAGAAAAATAATTTAACCAGTTTGCTTATAGGCCTCTTAAAAATCATCGTTGGAAGCGCTTCATGCTTCTTCAAATATTGTGGATAACGTTCAATAAATTCAGGCAAGAAATCAGGATCCATGTAATCCGCGAAACAGCCCGCCGTTGCCAGCCACAAATCCTCTTTCTTCTGGGAGATTTGGTACGCCATGTAGGTTGTTGGAATGTAGGCATCTGGGTTATTTATGCGAGGATTGAAATAATGCACATTATCACGTTTCTGCGGTTCATGATGATCTATCCAAAACACGGGTCGTTTAAGACCGTCAATAAATTCTTGATCTACCATCGGAATGTCTAAAATGAACACTTTATCAGCATGATAGCCTTTCATTTTCTCTAGAAAAGAGGCATCTAACTTTGGTGCAGCCTTAAATATGAAATTCTTGCCTTCCCGATTGATTCTGTATAAGAGTAAAAAGGAGCATAATCCATCACCATCGCCATCATGGATGAAAAGCGGATTTTGGGCTGTTTGGAGCTCTTCCCGTAAAAATTGAACCTGTTTTTGCGTTAACATACCCATAGAAGTAGTTTTTAGTGGTTTTTAAAGGTTGGGATTTAGATAAATAGATATGTTAACTACTTAAAACACCAATATGTACCAAAAATCGCAATTTTTGGGAGATTCCAGAAATTGGCTTCAAATTACCAATAACTTTATAAACAGACCAAAAACATCAGGAATAACTCATAATAATAGAGGTTTAACATAAAATGGCAAAAGAAAAAGAACATATTAATTTAGTTTTCATCGGTCACGTAGACCATGGAAAATCGACAACTGTTGGTCGTTTACTTTTCGATACTGGAAACGTAGATGAGCAAGCAATGCGAAAATTGAAAGAGAAAGCGCAACAGCTTGGTAAATCAGGATTTGAGTTCGCATTCGTAATGGATAACTTAAAGGAAGAGCAAGAGCGAGGAGTTACTATTGACCTAGCACATAAGCGATTTGATACAGATAAGTATTACTTTACAATTATCGACGCACCTGGCCACAGAGATTTCATTAAGAACATGATTACAGGCGCTTCACAGGCAGATTGTGCAGTTCTTGTTGTTGCAGCAAACGACGGTGTTAATTCACAGACGAAAGAGCACTTAAAATTATCCCGTATCTTTGGTGTAGGACAATTAGTTGTTGCAGTCAACAAAATGGACATCTCAGGTGTCGATTGGTCAGAGACACGATACAACGAAGTTGTAGAAGAAGTCAAGAAAGAAGCAAAAATCGCAGGATGGCCAGTTGATAAGATTCGATTCATTCCAATTGCGTCCCTTCCAGGAGATAACATCGCGAAGAAATCCGAGAAGATGTCATGGTGGACTGGCGACAATTTACTTGAAGCAGTCAATAAATTTGATTTACCACAGAAACCAACAGACTTACCACTTCGGTTACCTATCCAGGATGTGTATAACATCACAGGTATCGGTGTCGTTCCAGTAGGACGTATCGAGACAGGTATCATGAAAGTTGGTCAGAAAGTTGTTGTTGTACCAGGCAGAGAAGGAAAAGGCGTCCCTGGCGAAGTCAAATCAATTGAGATGCATCACGAACAACATCAACAAGCTGAACCAGGTGACAACGTGGGATTCAACGTACGAGGTATCGGGAAGAAAGACATCGCACGTGGCGACGTTCTAGGACCTGCAGATAACGTCCCAACCGTTGCGAAGGAATTCACCGCACAGATCGTTATCATGAACCATCCGAGCGTGGTTACCGTTGGATACACACCAGTATTCCACATCCACACCGCGCAAGTTGCATGCCAATTTGTTGAGATCGTGAAGAAAATCAACCCAGCAACCGGTCAAGAAGTAACTGAGAACAAAGACATCTTACGAAACGGAGATGCCGCAATTGTGAAGTTACGGCCAGTTCAAGCACTCGTTATCGAGAAAAACGGTGACATTCCGCAAATGAGTAAATTTGCAATCCGTGATTCAGGCGTAACTGTCGCAGCTGGTATGTGTATTGATCTTGTGAAGAAAGATTTGAGCAAATAAATTTTTTATTTTTTACCCCTTTTTTCTGTGATTTAATATATAACTAAAAACTTTCTTTAGATTAGAAACAGAGAAATGTTTTTATACTAAAAACTATTGTAAGTGAACCAAAAGAAGTGTTTACAATAATACAACGTATTTCTAAGCATTTCAAACGAGGTGAAATACCATGAAAAAAATATTATTTATGATCTTTGCAATGATTAGTTTGTGTATACTAGTTGGGTGTGTTCCAGAAGAAGTATCTAATGAAGAGATAGAAAGTTTATCAGATGCTGAACTGGATTTAGCTATGCAAAAAGATGATCAAGCACTTGTAGGAAATGCGAAGAAACAAATTAAGAAATCAGAAAAGAAAAAAACTATTGAGAAAGTACGTAAAGCAGTGAAATCAAAGAAGTTTCCTCTTGTATGTAAAATGAATAAAGAAGGGCATTTGCAATTAATTCAAGATGACAAAATAGTAAGAACTTTAATAGAACAGCACTGCTCAGAAGAAAACTCTTTCAAACGGGTATGTGTTGAATCTGGATACGAATCCGTTCTTGATAGCAAATGCAATAACGGATGTGATGAAAGTACTGGAGAATGTAATCCTGCTCCTGTTTTTCGTCTTGAGCAATGTGGAGATCCTATTGGTGGTTGGCAAGATGGTGCCACATACTTTGTAGATTCACCAATTCAAATGGAAGAAGATGATTTAGATGAACATGGAACGGGAGCTTGTTTTCATGTTAAAGCACGGGACGTGACAATTGATTGTCAAGGAAATAACATCCGAGGAATCGGAAGAGGAGCTGCCTTTTGGAATAATCCACGTAACGGAGGTGTTGGGGTTGCTGAATCTGATTTGTGGAGTATGCATATTGTGGATTGTGACATTAGGAACTTTTTTGCAGGAGTTCAATCGTATAGAGGAGATGATTCGGTTGAAAATTCTGTTCTTACAGATAATGCTGATGGTGTTCTCCTTGTTCATGGAGGTATAGAACTTAATGGGAACTTTATTTGTGGGAACTCATATGCTGACCTTGAATGTGCTCCTTCTCCTACAAATGCAGTTGGTGTTGCCAACACACTTGGAGAAGTACGTAACTGTGTTGAAAATTTCCTTGAACGCGGGTATGTAGCATGTCCTGAAGAGTAAATACCTTTTTTCTTTCTTTTTATTTAATTCTAAATGTATATTGAAAACAGACACTCTTTTACCGTTAACTTTATAAACAACCCACATCCCCAACTCAATAAATCATGGTAAACTGAGTTTATTATGAGAGTTACGAAATGGCACAACGAGCACGAATAAAATTAGCAAGTACCGAGATTGACAAAGTCAACAAGATCTGCACTGACATCAAAGACATTGCAGGAAAGACAGGTGTTGATCTGAGAGGTCCAATCCCACTTCCTACAAAGAAGTTAAAGGTGACAACCAGAAAGTCACCTGACGGAGAAGGGAAAGCTTCTTGGGAACGGTATGAAATGCGAATCCACAAACGACTTATTGATATCGGTGCGGATGAACGAACACTGCGATTAGTAATGCGTGTGCCTATACCAGAAGGTCTCAATATTGAGATTGAGATGGTTGATGTATAGAATTCTTAGATTAGAGTCATAACCTTTATATAAAAGAAACAGAATTTAGTATTTATGAGTAGTAAAATCCTACATAAAGTTGAAAGAGTTCTTGACCGGATTCATCAACATCCAGAATATTCAATCCACACACGAAAAGAAGCATTACATGCAATTCATGATGATGCAACAAGGCATTCTGCAGCAATAGAGAATGAGGAAGATCCAGGAGAATTTACAGGAACAAGTGTTGAATTTAGTTTAAATGATGCCTGGAGTTATCTCTGTAGATCAGGCATTCGACTCTATAGTATAGCTGCACTAGGTAATTTAATTGAGCCAGGGAGAAATCCTTCACCCAATTTTAGAACTGAAGAACTTACAATAGGCAGGGTGCCGCCAGCCGCTCCGGAGGAGATTATTTTCAAAATGAAAAGTCTCGTTGATTTTCTCAATGAAGATACAACAGTAGACGCATTGGCACGAAGTGTAGAAGCACACATACAAATTGCGTGGATTCACCCATACATGGATGGAAATGGACGAGCTGCAAGACTACTTCAAAACTTCACACTCAACCAGCGTGGACTTCCAGCTGGGATCATACCACGCTCGGACCGAGATTTATACACAACACTTCTTCGAAACGCGTTGGAAGAAAGAGCATCCTATCGTTCAAGTATTTATCAACCCAACGCGGTAGAATCATTGTTCCATGAGTTTATTGGTTCAAAAGTGTTGGCATCAGCTCAATATTTAGAGGAAGCACTACAAAAGCGTCGTATGTATCAAGTAGAAATCTGCAAACATAAACGATCTGGTGTTCCAAAGGAAGTTTTGCAAGCAATCGCCAAGCGCGTACGAAATTTCGGAAGGGCTGAAGGCGCAGGTATTAGCGTGAAAGTAAATGGAAACGGTTCCAAGCGAGGTTGCAAAACATTATACATAACAGGAGATATAAGCACAGCGCAATTACATGGGGTATTAGACAATAGTCCATACGAGATCACATATACCACAAAACCAATTGATTTTCTTCCTAGAAAAAAATAAATAAAAAAATTATCTCCGTTTTTTCTTCTTCGGAGCCATTTTCTTTGCTGGCATTGACGTACCACACTTTGCAGCACATCCAGGACATTTGTTTGGCACGACTAATTTTAAGAATCCACCTATTACCATTAAGACTGCAATAAATGAGATCCAACTCTTCGGTCCATCTAAACCTAACCATTGCGGCCACACAAACGCATTTAGAAGAAGTAATGCACCCAATACTAATTTGGACGTTGCACAACATCTATGACACATACCCATAATAATCACCTCTAAGATAAATAAAAGAAAACAAGTTTAAAAAAGTATCTATTCGTCGTCGTCTTCACGACGAATCACTTTCACGGCATCCATTTTAACCGTAATTGGGATTGGCACCGCTGATTCAAGCAACTCAACAACGATTTCTTCTTTCTGCTTGTTAATCCGCATTACTTTCGCATTTTCGCGCTTAAATGGACCGGAGATAATTTCCACGATATCTGCTTTATGGATGTTCATCTCAACTTTAACCTGTTCAAGCATATGTTCAATCTCAGGGTATGGAATTTCCGTTCGAAGTAACCCACGTGCATACGGCACACCCGCAATTGCCATTTCCGCGTCTGTTTTTGACGTTGCTTCCACGAAAATGTAGCCTCGCATACCATGCGGTCGTACAACTGCCATGATCCCTCGCGGTGTCTTCTGTAATTTTGAAATAAGATAATCTACTACTTGATCTTCCCTGTTTGCTGCCGTTCGCAGTCCAAAAATATGTGTTTCTTCCATTTATGATCCAAAAAGAAGCTGTTTTGCAAGGAAAATAACGAATCCAATNACGCCAATAATCGCNCATCCAAGTCCTGTTACTTTCGCGAGGTTCATAAACTCAGTTCTGTTCGGTTTTTTTGTGATATGTAACACACGTACCGTTTCTTTCCAGAACCTTTTTATTTTGCCTGGCGCTGCCTGCTGCTCCATTTTATGATGAAAACGAGTGGTTGGTTTATAAATCTATTGGTAGAGTTATGTCTGGTATCCTCCGGCAGCATGCGAAGACACTGTGTGGACGGAATGTAAGCCGAGCATGAGGAACTCATAATAAGCGAGGCGCCAGAGACAAGAGTGCCCTGATACCAGACAACTCATTAATCCTTACGAGCACGGAAACGCATACTCACCTTGCGGTTTCTGGTTGTAATCAGGTTCAAAACATGCATCCCATGATGTGTCTCTGGATTGTTTCGGCAGGTTTTCTGCCCGTTCTAATTCAGCTTGATATAACCGATCTTGCCAATCATACTGAGGTAGACACATATCTACTGCTGGAGTTGATAAGGTGAGCGCAAGAACGATTTTAGTAAGCATAGCGAAAATGGTAAAATGCGATATAAAAAGCTGGTGACACAAATTATCGTGCTTTTTTCCACATCTCATCAAAGAATGCTTTATACGACTCATAATTCTGTGCAGATTTAATAATGAACGCAGACGGATTCTCCCCCCAGACAACTGTTAGGACATGACCTTTGAAAATAAACGCGCCTACAGGAAATTTCTGGGAGATGTATTTAATCGCCATACCCGGATTACCATGCCATTTGGCCATGACATTCTTGAATTTTTTTCGAGACAAAATTCGAACTTTAATTCCTTTCTCAACACGCTTTGCATGGTAGTTTTGAAAAAAGCGAATTAGTTTCTCTTCGACTAAAACCCCACCAAGCGAAAAGACATAATACGACTCTCCCTTCTTCATTGTAGAGAGAATTGTGTTGAAGGCAACTTTCATTCCTTTAAATCCTTCGTAGACATGCGCTTCTTGTGTTTGCGCTGCTAATTGTCGTTTCAATTCTAATTGTGGAATGATTTGTTCAATTTCATCTTTCTGCTCTTCGATAGATTGCTGTTTTTTACTTAAGAATTCAATAAGATTTTGTGGATCTGCAGCATGGAAATATTTAACATTATTTTTAATGACAAATGAGACTAACCCTCTTCCAATTAATTTTTCTAACGTCGGGTAAATCTTTGAATTTGGAATACCTGATTTTTTCACAATTGGCGTGGCAGAACTTTGGTGTAATTCAAGTAATGCAAAGTAGACTTTAATTTCGTTTTTACTCAAACCAATGTCTTCCAGGATTTTTGTGTTCATATGCTCTTTTTTGATCTGTTTTTTATAAGGATTATGAACAATACCACCACCTTTGGGGAGGGGGTTAGTTATATGTAGCTGATAAATTCAAAAAAATATGTTAACCGATAGAATGTATTTAACCAACGCAGGTCAACATAGAATCAGAGAAGTTATGGCTGAAAAAAATATAACGCAAGTTGAAATCGGTCGAAAGTTAGGGGTGGGACAATCAACAATATCTAATTGGATATCAGGAAGGAAACCCATTCTCCCTTCATATTTACGAGAAATGTATAAGATCATACCTGATGAATCAATAGAATTCCTCAAAGAGTGTGAAGAAGGAGACCATTTATATTATCCAAAAGAAAGACAGCGTACGGTACCAAATAGTCCCCTCCAACTTTATTATTCAGCAATAGATGATATCTTCAAGAGAATTGATAATAATCAACGGCGAGAAATTGTTCGGTCACTTGATGGACTTGTAACTGATTTTGAAACGAGATATGTAAGAGAAGATCCCGGTACTAACTAAACCTTAATATAGACCTTTCTTCTCCAACAGCATATGCCTTTCAACCAATTGAAACAAGAATATAGCACATGCACAAAATGCAATTTATGCAAAGAACGAATTCAAGTTGTCTTCGGCTCGGGTAATCAAGATGCGGACGTTCTCTTTATTGGGGAGGCGCCGGGAGCAAACGAAGATAAAAAGGGCGTTCCATTCTGTGGCATGTCAGGTAAGATCTTAGATGAACTCCTCAACTCCATTAACCTTTCAAGAGAAGACATCTTCATCACCAACACTGTTTTGTGCAGACCACCAGGCAATCGAAATCCCAAGAAAGACGAGATTGAACAATGTCGAGAAAGGTTAGATAAACTCATCGCCACTATGCAACCAAAAGTCATTGTCACTATTGGCAATTTTGCAACGGAGAGAATTATTGGCAAGACAGGTATTAAATCTATTCGAGGGAAAAAATTTCCCACAATTATTGGAGGGCAAGAGGTAACTGTTATCCCAGTAGTACACCCAGCATCGTACCTCTACTCCGGGAGAAATCCAGATTATTTACAACAAATGAAAGATGACTTTGCTACGATTGCAGAGTTGATTGACATAAAGAAAAGACAGACGAGTTTAGCTGATTTTTAGATTTCTTTCACGGTGAGCAGGGCGCTGCTCACCCAAACTACCTCACCAACTCATACTCTGTTCCTTTCAAGGAGCTCACTTTATTCTTTATCCACTGTTTCGTCCAAAAATAGATTGATTTAGAAATCCCCCATTGAGACAATCGACGCATAGATGTCGTAACAGATGTGGTAACACACACATACTTGCCTTTTGTGAGTAATTTATTGGTAAGTTCCTTATGTTCTTTCACGACAATTTCAGCGTTATACCCATATACTGCATCAAACGCATTTTTACGACAAATGAGCGCACCACTACAACCTTTATACAATCCTGTTTTGTTATGAATATTTTTAAGCCACATTGCAACACGAAATTTCATTTTAGAATCATCCGGCAGAACTCGTGTCGTGCCAACACTATGTTCCTTTGTAAATTGTTGTTTAATTATCTGGAGTGAATCTTTCGCTAACGTTGTGTCGGCATCTAGAAAAACGAGGATGTCACCATTCGCTTTACTTGCACCATGATTTCGTGCTCTGCATACATTCGCAGAAGAAAGGAAAAAATGACGTACCTTCTTCCCAACTCTCTTCTTCACCATTTCTTCAGTTTTATCTGTACATCCATTCGTCACCACGACCACTTCGTAATCCTGATTCGTCTGCTGTTTAATGGAATGCAACGTTTTTCNGATATAATTTTCTTCGTTATGCGCAGGTATAATTATAGATATCACTCAAACCACCACAAGGTAGGAAATAGTTGCGCTTTAAATGATTGTTGTCCTACGCCCTAGAGACTACAATGGTTGTAATAGATGTAACATAAATAGAATTACATTCCTTCCCGTACGAGTTCTAATTGAGCAGGAGCTGGTTGCATTGGAGTATCTGGCGCATACACTTCGTTTGCTCTCCAATCAGTTCGAGCAGGATCTTTTTCTAACCCCTTCCTTATTATTTTTGCAGCACCGGCAACAGATTCCAATCCCTTAACATTTCCATCATATCCAACAAGATGTGCTCCTTCTAATCTATACGACAAATCCCTTATTTCCCGCAATCCATCACATAAAACTGCAATATTTTCGCATCTTCTCGCAAGTTCAGGCGTGTCACCTTCAGAATAACAGTGCCGAACTTCCTTTTGATCAAAATATGGTGAAGAAAAACCTTTTGTTAGTGAATGATCCTCAACAATAGAACGTGCAATTACTTCTCCATCATGTTCGAGAGTTACTTTGTAACGATCTAGATTCTGTACGTCATTTTTAGCATCAGTTACAACCCTAACACGAGTAGTGTATCCGTCCGCATCAGTAAATCCCATATTCTTTCCTAATCCTTTCCGATCACCTACGAAATATCCATCTAATGTTCCTAATGTGCTGTTAACACCCTCTACTGCTTGTTCAAGCTGCGCTAATTGTCTTTCGTGATCATCCATACTCTTTCTAGAAGGAAGATACTTTATAAAATTTTCTTGTTTTTACCACTTTAAAGTAAGATTAGAAAATCACAACACCAGATAATTAGCAGCCCACAACATGCCTGCATCACAGTAATAGAACGGTGTGCTAAACGGTTTGCCCTTTGCAGTAAACACCTCTAAGAAATTGCCATGTGTTTCAATTAACTCTGTGTACGTCTTCTTGTGTTTTTCATACAACTCTTTATCAACATGTTTCAACAATTTCATATACAATGGCCCCATGTGCATCCAGATAGCATGACTTTCATAATTACGGAGAAATATCTCTTGATGGATAAATTTAACACCTTGACGAGAAGAGGTATATTTAAGTGGAAATGGATCTGCTAATCCTGCATCTTCAATTTCTTCAACAGCTGATTCCATCATCGCTTTCTCCCCAATTATCCCAAGAACAAATGGGAAAATGTTCGCATCCCCTGCAACGTACTCTTTCTTTTGAAGATCATCATAGAAATAGGAACCATTCCAAAAACGTTTCTTCAACAGAGCTGGATAATTATATTTCGCAAATGGATTATCCAGTTTCATTTTTGTAAGATCTTTTGCAAGCATTGCCACCACACAATTGTCATAACATGAACTTTTCCGAATGGCGAAATCTTTTATCGACGAGAAATGCTTCATTTTCACTAATCCTGTTTTCACGTCGATGAATGTATCAAAAAAAAGATGGATTTGTTGATTAAGAAATTGTCTGTAGGTATGATATGAAAATTTGCTTATTTTAATGGAATGTATCAGCCAAGGAAGTGAATCTACAGCCATCGTGGGGAAATCAAACGGTGTACCACGTTTGGTTAACGTCGTTGTGACTTTCCTCTTCTTCTGGAAATTGTTTAACGCATAGCGAAGTGTTTTATACACCTCTTCTGTGTATCCTAATTTCAGTAATGATGATGTACACCACCCGAAATCTCTGGTCCAGAATTGCGGAAAATTACCTGTCGACGTTTGAAAATAGGTACCATTCCAGCACTCTTTCACGATTTGTCTGCAGATTTCATCCGCATTCCCTGAATACCTCTTTTTAGTAAACCTCGCTTTCCATCCATGGAAAAATATCCGAGAACCTTGCGTGAGATAATCAAGTGGAGATGCCATGGTTTTTTGAAGAGGATGAGATATAAAAAGATATGGTTTATAGAATCTCTGTAACCCATTGGGGGGAAACGTATTCTTAAGTAGCATTGTATCATCCAAAGCACCATGAGAAACGCACTATATTCAGGATTAATGGCTTTAACATTAGCAATGCCAGCGCAGGCACGAGATGATTTGAAAACAACAGAACAAGCAAGAGTAGAATGTCTTGATTCACAACTTGGAAACGAACATGTTACAAGAGCACAGATATATGGTGTACCGGATGCAAGACCGTATGTCAAACTACGTGAAGAATTAGCACAACATGCACAGTACAATTGTAATCTAGAGGAAAAACTTGACACCGCTGCATTGACCCTTGAAACGTTAGACACCTACCTAGGAGTTGAGAAAGGAATCGTTGGTATCGCGACAAAGTACCTTCAGAAAGCAAAAGCACAAATTGCAGAAAGAAAAGATGTTGTTGCAAAAGCCGTCACAGAACTTAGTAAGATTACACAAGAAAGTGAGCTGGCAACAATCGGTCTTAGTGTGTATGCACACCAATTACAAGGTGCAAAGCAAACAAAAGGTGTTGTTGATAGTGTTGGAGAACTCATTCATAATCAGTTTGTTATAGCATATGACGCAGCAAAAGAAAATGGTTTTAAAGGGATCTCAGAAGAAGGAAAGTTAATAGTAGAAATGGTTCCTGTTGCCTGGGATTCAATCTCCGTACGAGAAGCAGTAGATATGATATATCCTCCCGCAATGCCTACACTCCCAGAACCTGTAATAGAAAGTATGTTTGAGTAAGCGTAGAAAGCTTTAAAATATCATCTTCATTCTTTAGACCTTGCGCGATGAAAGACACACCCGAATATCAGAAATATCT